>JBHEOU010000052.1:9885-10250 GCA_046260645.1 Bacteroidales bacterium
CATCTCAGCATAAAGCAGTAACCGCTTTGTACTTCGGTCGGCATAGAGGACCCGCCAGAAATCAAGTGAGTCACCTGGCGAAATCATACTGTTGTTTTTCCTTCCCCTTCTCAGACCCACACCACCCGAGAGCTTGTCCATGAATCCCCTTATCCCCCAGAGCCAGTTGGCATAGTACCATCCGGTCTTGCCACCTATTGACCAAATCCTGTCGAGCACCGCAGCCTCGTTGGTTACCTTTCTTTTCCTGGTGTCATGAAAGCATCCGAAGGTTGGAACCTTCACAAGGTCTGAAAGTCCTCTCTCAAGCTGCGGTCCTGAAAGTGCATCGGTCCAGCTCGAGAAGACCTCCTGATGTTCAATCC
>JBHEOU010000053.1:0-9752 GCA_046260645.1 Bacteroidales bacterium
ACATCAGCCTGTGTGATTCATAACGGTTACGTGCCTTCTCGAGCTCCGCGGCAGTGACCCTGCCTGTTGCCAGCCGCGCCAGCTCCTCAGTCACCGCTGCCTCTGCTTTTTTAATATCAATACCGTTCTTCAGCCTGCCACTGAAGATAACCAGCCCCGGGTCAATCTCGCCGGAGAGATAGATGTCAGCCTCGGCAAAGAGCTCCCTTCTTCTCACCAGCTGTTCCGGAAAACGCCCTGAGTCGCAGCCCGCGAGGATATCCGTAAGGAGGTCGAGGATATAGAATTCACGGCTGTTTCTGACGTCAGTGTGGAAGGCCATGATCAGATGAGTGGCCGGCACCGCGCGGTGCACAGTTATCTCGCGGCGTTCATACTGAGGTGGCTCCGCCGGCAGTAACCTGCCGTTGCTCTCCCCGGCCGGAATAGCGCCAAACCATCTGTCTGCCATCCTGAATACTTTGTCCGGAGCGACATTGCCGGCTACGCTCAGGATGGCGTTCGAGGGGTTATAATACCTTCTGTAGAACCGCCTGAGCGATGCGCTGTCAGCCCTTTCAATGTGACTGATATCCATTCCTATTGCTGGCCAGCGGTAAGGATGCACCTTGTATGCAAGCGGCCGCAGCAACAGCAGGATGTCACCGTAGGGCTGGTTGAGGTACCGCTGCCGGAACTCCTCGGTGACGACCCTCTTCTGGGTAATCAGCCTTCCTTCAGACAGGTCGAGGCCTGTCACCCTGTCAGCCTCCAGCCACAGAGCTGTCTCCAGGTTGTTTGCAGGAAGTGTGATAAAGTAATTTGTAAGGTCATTATTGGTGAATGCGTTGTTTTCACCTCCCGCCATCATCACCGGGGCGTCAAAAACTGGTACATTGACCGTGCCTCCAAACATGAGATGCTCAAAAAGATGTGCAAAACCTGTCGCTTCAGGATCCTCGTCGCGTGAACCGGTATCATACAGAATATTTGAAGTGACCATGGGAGTCCCTTCATCATGGTGCGCAATCACCCTCAGCCCGTTACCAAGCGTATACCTCTCAAATCTGATCATACAGCCAAAATATTTCAAACTTACCAAAATAAACATCTGCTCCTCATTTTATTATATATTTGTGTCAGGGACAGGCTTTTAATTTATGCGAGGAACCTTGAATACTCTGATAATAAGAAAACTAAGACAGTTCAAATCTCTTTTTACCGACCAGCAGACTCTGATTTATCTGCTCAGTTTCGTGGTGGGCCTGGTCAGCGCGCTGGCAGCGGTGCTGATGAAAAATGCCATTCACTTTACTCATGAGTTGTTCACCCAGGGAGTAATGAAAGGAGCAGGGGGAGTCCTTTCTCTTGCCTATCCTCTTTTTGGAATCTTCCTCACGGTGCTGGCTGTCAGATACCTGGTACGTGACAACATCTCTCACGGTGTAAGCAGGGTGCTCCATGCCATATCAAGGCGTAAAAGCTATATCAAAAGGCATAACAGCTGGTCATCAATACTCACCAGCTCCCTGACAATAGGATTCGGAGGTTCGGTGGGAGCAGAGGCCCCTATCGTGCTTACGGGTGCCTCCATCGGCTCAAATATCGGACGATATTTTAACCTGAATTACAAATATGTGACCCTCCTTCTCGGTTGCGGCGCAGCAGGGGCTATCTCAGGGATCTTCAAAGCCCCCATCGGCGGCATCCTTTTTACCCTTGAGGTGCTGATGCTTGACCTGACCATGTCATCAATAGTGCCACTTCTGATATCCTCGGTCACGGCTGCCACTGTCGCCTTTTTCTTTATGGGTGCCAACGTGCTCTTCTCATTCCAGGTAAAGCAAAGCTTTCTTCTTGGCGAGCTGCCCTATTACCTCATCCTGGGGGTCTTCTGCGGGCTCGTGGGTATCTATTTCACAAAAGCTACGGTTGGTATTGAGAAGATCTATAAAAAGATAAAGAATCAATGGGTCAGGCTGGTGACCGGAGGATTGATTCTCGGAGGACTTATCTACTTTCTGCCCGCGCTCTATGGCGAGGGTTATGATACGGTGATGCTTCTTCTTAACGCTGAGAGCGGCATGGCACCGGGCACTGCAGTTTTTGGAGCTGTAGCCTCCCGTTTCTGGGTGTTTGCAGCGCTGTTGGCAGCGCTGCTACTCCTGAAAGTAGTTGCCACGGCCTCCACCAACGGCGCAGGAGGTGTGGGAGGCATAGTTGCTCCGACCCTCTTCACAGGTGGTGTTGCCGGATATTTCTTCTGCAGTTTCATTAACCAGCTCTTCGGACTTTCTCTGGTAGAGAGCAGCTTCACGCTCACAGCAATGGCAGGCGTTTTCGCCGCTGTGCTCCATGCACCCCTGACAGCAATATTCCTAATAGCAGAGATAACAGAAGGGTACGGACTGCTGATCCCGCTGATAATGACCTCCACAACCGCCTTTGTCACCGCCAGAACCTTTCAGAAACACTCTATCTACAATGAACAGCTTGCTGCCAGCGGTGAACTGATAACCCATGACAAGGACAAGGCCGTGATGATATTGCTCGACTGGTCAAAGGAGGTGGAAAAGGATCTTCTGACAGTAAGCGCTGAAGGCACTCTGAGAGACCTGGTAAAACAGATATCGAAGTCAAACCGCAACATCTTTCCGGTGGTTGATGAATTCAATATCCTGGAAGGAGTCGTGCTCCTTGACGATGTACGTGACAAGATGTTTAAACCGGATCTCTATGACAAGCTCACCGTCAGGGATCTGATGACAATACCTCCTTCATATATTGATTTAAGCGAGAGGGGAGATGCGGTGCTGTCAGCCTTTGAACGGACCGGGGCCTGGAACCTGCCGGTGCTCGACAAGGGACAGTATGTGGGGTTCATCTCCAAATCAAGAATCTTCACAGCCTACCGTGAGCTGCTTAAGCAATTCTCGGAGGAGTGACAGCAACACGGGTGTCATCGATAAAATTAATTTTTAAATGTATATTTGCTCCTGACCTTGCTGCGATAACTATTCCTGTGACCGGTAGCATATTCAATTATTTAAGGAACATCATGGAAAGAGACAAAACCATATTTGATCTGATCGAAAAAGAGCGCAGACGTCAGACTGACGGCATTGAACTGATTGCGTCCGAGAATTTCGTCAGCCCGCAGGTACTTGAAGCCATGGGTTCGGTACTCACCAACAAGTACGCGGAAGGATACCCGGGGGCAAGGTATTACGGAGGCTGCGAGGTGGTTGACGAGGTTGAACAGCTGGCCATCGACAGGCTCAAACAGCTGTTCAGCGCAGCTTACGCAAATGTGCAGCCTCACTCGGGCGCACAGGCCAACATGGCTGTCTTTCTGGCCGTGCTTAAACCCGGTGATACTTTCCTGGGACTTGACCTTTCACACGGCGGACACCTCTCTCACGGATCACCGGTGAACTCCTCGGGAATCCTTTACAGGCCGGTATCCTACGGCGTTAAGGAGGAGACGGGAAGGGTTGACTATGACATGATGGAGGAAATTGCCCTCAGGGAGAAACCTAAACTTATCGTCGGCGGTGCCTCAGCCTACTCCAGGGAGTGGGATTATGCCAGGATGCGTGATATAGCTGACAAGTGCGGGGCCATGCTCATGATCGATATGGCTCACCCGGCAGGACTGATAGCAGCAGGACTGCTTGACAATCCTCTCCCATATGCTCATATAGTCACCTCAACAACACATAAGACACTCAGAGGACCGCGCGGCGGAATTATTCTGATGGGCAGCGACTTCCCCAACCCCTGGGGGATAACCACACCCAAGGGTGAGATAAAGATGATGTCAGCCATGCTTAACTCAGCCGTCTTCCCCGGGATACAGGGAGGACCGCTTGAACATGTCATAGCCTCCAAGGCAGTCTCATTCGCCGAGGCCCTGACACCGGAATTCCGGTCATACCAGCAGCAGGTAAAAAAGAACGCGGCGGTGATGGCTGAAGCATTCATGACACTGGGATATAAGGTCATCTCAGGAGGAACTGACAACCACTCTATGCTCATCGACCTGAGAACCCGCTTTCCGGAGATAACCGGCAAGAAGGTCGAAAATACTCTGGTAAAGGCTCATATAACGGTAAACAAAAACATGGTGCCGTTTGACTCACGCTCGCCTTTCCTGACTTCGGGATTAAGGGTTGGTACACCGGCCGTCACCACTCGCGGACTGAAAGAGACCGATATGGGTAAAATAGTTCATTTTATTGATGAGGTACTTGAAAACATAGAGAACGAGGCAGCCATCGCATCCGTCCGTGAGAGAGTGATAAAGATGATGAAGGACTATCCTCTGTTCGCAGTATAGGATTTAATTAATTCCTTTTGTATTTTTGATGTCATGGAAAAAGTGAGACCCGAACCCGACAATCTGATCTTTGTGGTTGACGATGATCCTGTCATCACCGGACTGGTTGCGGCCCGGTTTGAGAGTGCAGGCTACAGGGTCAGATCGTTCGCCTATGCTGAGGAGAGTATAGCAGCACTTGATGAAAATCCTGATCTTATTATCCTCGATTATTATTTCCTGAAGCAGGGAGAAGTGCCTATGAACGGCATGGAAGCCTATGATGAGATCACCAGGCTCGCTCCGGAAATTCCGGTTATCATGCTCTCCGCCCAGGAGAAGGGAGAGGTTGTCCTTGAGTTCGCCCGAAAGGGTATAGCAGATTATGTTATCAAGGATACTGACCTGATAGATAACCTCCAGATGGCAGTCAAGGAGATCCTTGACAGATAGTCCCCTCCGCTTATGGAATGGTATATGTACCTGGCCGTCATTGCCGCAGGCCTGTTTGCAGGATTTGTGAATACCCTCGCTGGCAGCGGGTCACTGATTACACTTCCCCTTCTGATGTTCCTCGGTCTACCGGCCAATGTGGCCAACGCTACTAACCGGATAGGTGTTTTGGTACAGAGTACTGTCAGCAGCCTGAGCTTCCGCAGTCAGAAGCTCTACACCTCACGGGAAACACTCTGGATGGCTGTCCCGGCCCTGGCAGGTTCACTAATTGGCGCTCTCCTGGCCATAAGGATCAACGAGCGCATGATGGAAACACTGATAGGCGGACTCCTCATCATCATGTTCTTCATCATCCTGTATAAGCCGGAACAGTGGGTCCGGGAGCATGCGCTCACCATCACCCCACGGCGACGATGGTGGGTAATGGTGATATTCTTCTTTATAGGCATTTACGGAGGTTTTATACAGGCCGGGGTGGGGTTTTTCCTTCTCGCTGCACTGGTGATGGGGGCAGGGCTGGGGCTGACCAAGGCCAATGCCCACAAGGTGCTTATAGTTGCAGCCTTTACGGCCGTTGCGCTGACAGTCTTTATAATCAGCGGACAGATAAATTATCTATACGGAGTTGTGCTTGCAGTTGGGCAGGCCATTGGAGGATGGCTTGGCTCCAGGGTGGCCGTCAGCTGGGGGCCTAAGGTGGTGCGCATCATCCTGCTGGTGGCCATCATGGCATCGGCACTCAAGCTTACAGGAGCACTGGATCTGTTGATAGGATTGATATAAAGTTTTGTTGAGGTCAGCACTCAAGCTTACAGGAACACTCGACCTTGTGACGGGCATCTTCTGAGAGCACACATAACTGACAGTTGCGCTACCTGCTCATGGCCTCTTCTGAGAGCACACATACTGACGGTAGGGCTATCTGCACCCGGGCATCTGCCTCTTCAGCAAGCCTGAATCCCTAATTTAGCTTGAAATTGTAGGTGATAGTACCCTTTTGAATTTCCGGGGCCTCACTGCTTTTGTTGAACGTAGCCTTCAGCGCCGCCTCACGTGCGATCCTGAGAAGGGTAGCGTCCAGGGTGGTAGATCCGGGGCGACCCGCAATCGCATTAATCACTTTCCCCGATTTGTCCACGGTCACCTCTACAACAACCTTTCCCTCGACCTGAATGTCATATACCGGACGCGGCAGCGACTGGGCACTCCTGCCGCTAAGGTCATAAGAGATGTTGCTGTTGCCCGTACCACCCCCCGGACCGTATTTGTCTCCCGTGCCACCTCTTGGGTCGCCCTGGTTGCCAGCTCCTCCGGCTATACCTTCACTCTGGCCGGTGGTGCCGGTATTGGCTTTGTTACTTAGGGCACCACTGACCCTTGCATTGGTCTGGTCAATACGTCGCTGCTCCTCCTCGCGCCTGAGCCTCTCTGCTGTCTCCTGCTCAATGCGCCTGCGCTCTGCCGCTGCCTCCTCACGCCTTTTAATCTCCGCAGCGCGCGCCTCAGCCTGCCTCCTCAGCTCCTCCGGAGAAGGCTCCTTCTTCTTAACCTCCACGGCCTCCTCAAAATCCTGAGTAAGAATTGCTTCCTCAGCTGCCTCTGCACCGGCCGATGGCGGCGGCGGAGGCGGTGATGCCGGCTGCGGGGCGGGTTCAAACAGACCGTCACCGGTCTGGTCAAAACCGAAATTGACCAGCAAGCCCTCCTCGGTAGGCTCAGGAATCTTTACCTTGAAGGTTACCAACAAGATAAGAATGGCAAGCAGAATGTGAGTCACGGCACTGATGGCCAGACCCTGCTTCCTTTCCCTTGTGAGAGGCTCTCTGTTGCTATTTGGGAGTTGTGGCAAGGATTAGTTTGTACTGGTTTTTTGCTGCAATATTCATGACGCTGACTACATACTCAATAGGAACACTCCTGTCAGCATGCACCGAGACATATATCTCAGGATTGCTTCCAACCTTCGACTGCAGGGCAGCTTCGAGGTTTTCAATCATTATAGGCTGATCTTCAATGTAATACTTAAGATCTTTGGTAATGGAGACCGTGGTCATCGGGCGCGCAGAGGTCTGCGTTGTACCCTTGGGCAACAACAGCTTGAGAGCCGTCGGATGTACCAGGGTAGAGGTCAGCATGAAGAAGAGCAACAGCAGGAACACAATATCCGACATTCCCGCATTGCTGAAGTTCACACTGACTTTATTCTTGTTTCTGATTGCCATCGGTAGCTATTTTACAGGTTCATTGAGGATGTCAAGGAACTCGGTTGAGGTTGTCTCAAGCTGGAAAACTACATTTTCAACCTTGACAACCAGTGTATTGTAACCGAAATAAGCGAGTATGCCAAGGATAAGACCCCCTACGGTAGTGATCAGAGCTGTATAGATACCACCGCTCAGAACGCTTATGTCAAGGCTGTTGCCGGCAAGCGACATCTCATAGAAAGCCTGCACCATCCCTATTACCGTACCAAAGAATCCCATCAGGGGAGCTGCACCAGCTATTGTCGCCAGGGTCGGGAATCTCTTCTCAAGCTTATGAACTTCAAGCCTGCCCACGTTTTCAATGGCGGCAGTCACATCGGCAAGAGGCCTTCCGAGACGGGTGATGCCCTTCTCAACCATCCTTGCCTGGGGCGAATTGGTTTTCCTGCATAGCTGCAATGCGGCATCAACCTTTCCTTCGTACATGTAATCCTTTATGCGGTTCATGAAGTTCGCGTCACTGTGTGACGCCTTCTTGATGACAAGGTACCTCTCGACAAAAATGTACAAAGCCACAAACGAAAGCAGCGTAATGAGTATCATCACCCATCCGCCGGCAAGGTAAAGATCAGCCAGTGACATAGTTGCCTCTTCACCTGCCTCGACCGCTGCAGTACCCTGTAATAAAATGTTTGCTAATATCATTGTCCTTGATTTAATTGTTAACTATTTGACTTACTTTTTTATATCAACGCGCGAATATAGTAAAAAACGTCCATTATGACTTCTAATTATGCAGATGTTGAAAAATCAGGGGAGTTGTTGAAATGTTATTTTCCCTCTTTCTCTGTCTGCTCTGCCACCTTTCTTTTCCTTCGTTCCTCAGGATTGATGAACAGGTCCTTCAGCGTATCGAAATCGCGCCTGTAAAACAATCCCACGCCCTGGGTATAGGGATGCATCTGGTAGTAAAGGTTATTATTTGAACGGTTAAAGACCTTAAACCGCAACAGGTCGGTGAGCCTGACCTCTATTGTGAATTCCCCGCTGATGGCGCTGGCATTAGTGTTAAACTGGTTGCCTCCGACATCGACATTGCCGTTCAGGGTCACCTTGTCATTCAGTAGCTGCGTTGAGAGGGCAACCTCCACCTCCTGATCAGTGATCTCATTCCCCGGCCTGTAGTTGAAACCTATGTCAAAGTCGTTGCTGATCTGCGACAACCAGTTGCTGAGCTGGTTTGAAAGCATCTCTGTTGTGGTTGTGACTCCCAGTACCTCTGCCCCCGGTCCTGTGATCTGCGAAACCTGACCTCCGGTACCTGACCCGGAGGCGCTGTAAAGAGCCGGGTCAGTGTAAAAGCTGTTCATCACCAGCAGGTACAAAAACTGCCTGCTAAGCTTCTCCTCTGTGTCAATAGCCATCCTCAGGTACTCTCTCGTCCGCTCATCAGCAGTGGGCAGGAGTATATCAAACTTTATGACCGGATTGAGCAGCTTGCCGCTGAGGCTGAGCACAGCTTCCACCGGGATCCGTTCCTGTAGCTGTGGAAAGTCCTGCTTATTGTATATGTCGGATAGCGACGCCTTGGTCCTGTAAAGTGCCCTCAGGTTCAGCTCTGCATCCTCAATGGGGCCGTTCCATGAGATTGTTCCGCCATTCTCGACAGTGAACCGTTTGTTAAGTATATTTCCCAGAGTGAAGAGATAATCACCGTCCCTGATGACATAATCACCTACCATCCGTACATCGCCGCGGGAGCTCATGCTTATATTCATGGTTCCCTCTCCCTTGCCCCTGATCACACCTCCGGTGGTTGCATCCATTATAAGCTGCACCTCAGCTTCAGGTGTGATTTCAAGGTCAAAATTGAGTTCTATGTTACTGCCCTGGTCCTGTCTGACAAATGCGTCCCCGATCTCTTTGACCTCCTCCTCCTCCTTTTCGGAGTCAATGAAGATAATGTAGGGATAGTTACTTACGCTTGCAGATGAGTTCAGGGGGATAAAGATCTCAGTGTTGGCAGCTGTCTTGGCCGATATATTGAAAGTGAGTTTCTTTTCGTCTCCCCTTATGCCTGCATAACCCGATGCATATGCGGTGCCGTAGAAGCTGTCACTGTCCTTGGGCCGGGTATTCAGAACAAGCATTTTCTCCATGTTGATGTCAAAGTTTATGCCCATTTCCTTGAATGCCCTGTGAGAGAGCATACCGTTGATCGTCCCCTGGTTTCTCTTTTCATCATAGAATCGCATGTTCCTGAACGCGATTCCTTCCGGGGTGAACCGTATGCTGTCCGAGAAACTGTACCTTGTCTGCAGGAAATTGATCTTCATTGAGGCATCCTGAGCCATCACTGAGCCTGTAAGGGTGAACTGCTTCAGCTTTCCCTGAAGCCTCACTGTGCCTGAACCTAATCCGTGAATGTCGGAGGCAAATGCCCTCAGGAAGGGATTGAGGATATCAAGCGGCATACCATCGGTTGAGGCGGTTATGTCGGCAGTCTTTGATGATGGCGTGTAGGTGCCGCTGATATCAAAGAACTTGCGGCCCTCAAAATCGTTGAAGACATTAATGGCAGCAACCCTTGTGCCTGGGTCCCAGTCACTCTTTACCGTAACCAGGCCGTAGTCATTGTTATTCAACATGAAGTCGCTGATGCTGATGTTGCTTTCGAAAAGCAGTTCGTCGAATGGGTCAGAGATTGTGAGACTTCCTTTCATCACGCCCCCGAACGTCAGCTCCGGTGCATCTACATCCTTGACTGGCTCCATACTCCTCAGGTTGCTAAGATA
>JBHEOU010000053.1:9762-10170 GCA_046260645.1 Bacteroidales bacterium
CCCGACCGTCAATACAGGCCGGTTCAGGTCATTCATGCTAAAGTACCCTCTCGTTTTTATTTCACCAATGGTCCGCCCGCCGTCCTTGTTGTCCCACATAATACCCAGATCTATCGTGTCATTGTTACCTATTGCACCAAGGGTGAAGTTGCCCAGTACCGACTTGTCCGGCAGCCGGAGAGTATCAGCCCTGAGACCGATCTCCATTTTTTCTCCGGTGACCGCGCCCGTAAGGCGTATCTGGCTAAGCTGAATCCCTGTATAGGTGATTGCCGCCGAGGTCAGTTCGGCCTCCATCTCTGATCGTGCAGAGCTGAATCGTCCGGTCAGCAGGCTTCCGTCGGAAATGGTTAACCCGGTTCCCAGGAACTCGTTCAGCTTGTCAATCTTTTTGATGCGGGCATTCAG
>JBHEOU010000054.1:0-9799 GCA_046260645.1 Bacteroidales bacterium
CACCCCCTTGACCATAAAGGCAAGAACGCCCCCCTTAGCCGAAGCCGAATCCCATGCCTGGCAGGTAAGCCCGGTGTTAACAACCGCATTTCGGTATGACCTTACCTTAATTAACTGGACCTTGGCAACTGCGCTGTAAGCATTCAGAAGGAGACGGGTGAACGTGACAGTCCTGCTTCCACTGTTTATCGATGATATTATCAGGATTTCATACCTGCCCGGAGTGCCTTCCACGTTCTGATAATTCCCCTGCAGAGCATCCCCGGCATTGATCCTGACCCCGTTCATCTGCATAACCATGGCGGTGTCACCAACTGCAAACCCTGACAGATCGTCAACTATTACGAAGTCCGCACCAACGGTGGTTACCCTTGCGTACCTGTTGATCTCTCCTGTGACAAGAGGAGTCTGTGCTGAAAGGAATATGCCCCCACCGGTTATCAGAAGAATGAAAATCGTAAGATAACACCTGGCTATTTCAGACAATCTTTGGGGCATTGTGAGGCTTATGATCTGCTTATTTACGTATTATATAACTCAAAAGTTACCTGATTATTTTAGATGCCCTCCGTGCCGTCGCGCTCAACAGTATAGAGCAGTGGCAGCTCAACCGTAAAGGTGGTGCCGTTATCATGCTCAGTATCAAACCAGACTGCCCCTCCGGCCGTCTCCACATAACGCTTGACGATGGAGAGTCCAAGCCCCATTCCTGATGATTTGGTGGTAAAATTAGGTGTGAACATCCGTGGGATCAGCTCGTCTCTGATGCCTGTTCCGTTATCAATAAACCGTATCTGAACCTTGTCTGAAGATTCAGAGACAACAATTCTTACAACAGCCTTCCTGTCAGAGGGTATAGCCTGCAGTGCGTTCTTGAGCAGATTGGAGAAAATCCCGTTCAGATGCTCCCTGTCAGCCATGACCATGGCCTTGCTTATCTTGCCGGTCTCGAGTGTGATGGTGGCATTCCCTGAAGTACCGAACATGCCAAGTGTGGTATTAAGCTGTGCAATGACATCAACCTCAGCCGGCTCGGCTCCCGGGAGCCTGGCGAAATAGGAGAAGGCTGATGCAATGTTTGACAGGTTGTCAATATATTCTATCTGGTTGTCAGTGAAACTCCTGAGTTTTCCGTCAAAATCAGGCACCTTGTCTTTCCACCATTTGAACAGCTGTTGCACATTGAGCTTCATCGGCGTCAGCGGGTTCTTTATCTCATGTGCGATCTGCCTGGCCATCTCACGCCATGCCATCTCACGTTCAGTGCGGGCAAGCTTGCCGGCACTCTCCTCCAGCTCGTCGGTCATGCGGTTGTACTGCTTCACCAGTTCGCCGACCTCATCACGACTGCTGTAGCTGATATGCTCGTTCTTCCTGCCGTAAGCCACTGAGGACATGGCCTGCTGCAGCATGCTAAGCGGAGAGGTAATCCTCTCACTGAGAAAAACAGCAACCCACATCATCAGCACAAGGAACAGCAGGGTGAAATTGATGAGTGTGACAACCAGGTTGGAGACCTCGCGGGTAAGAAGATCCTGCATTGCAAAATAGGGCACATTGAGATAGGCAAGCAGTTCATTTTCACTATTGTAAAAGGGAAGATATGCTGACAGGTATCTCAGTTCGCCAATGGTCTCTTCCCCTATATATTCTTCCTTTCCCTCTTCTGTCAGAACACTGTAGGCGACGGGGTCAATCATGCTCCCCTGGAGGCTGCGGGCAAAGACCTCCGGTCGTGAGGTGGCAATGAGCATGCCTGACGGAGAATAGAGATTGATGTCAGTGAAAAAGACATTTGAGAATTTCACCAGCAGCTGGTTAAGGTTGGGATAATCAGCCGACTGCCATCCTCCATCGAGTGTCTGCTCTGACGAGAGCTTGTGCTCAAGCTCAATGGAGAGCGAAGTGGCCTTTTCACGTATAATCCTTGTATGGTTGGTCCTGAACTGCCTGGTGCTCAGCATCAGCGCACCCGCAATTATAATTATGAAGACCACGGACAGGACCGCCGCGAAGGAAAGCTGGAGCCTCCTGCGGAAGGTGTCAAAGTTGAGCAGCTCGGCCGGGTGCCTTGTAAATACAATGAGCGTGGTAAAAGAGTAAATCAGGATGATGATGAAAAGATATGCAAACGTAATTACCCGGTCCATCAGGGTTGCAACTTCAGTGGAGAGAGCCAGTGTCATCTCCCCACGGTTGTAATAGAGGTGCTTGTGCCCACTGGCCCTGGTAAACCGGTACTCATAACCTGATGCCAGGTCAGGAGCCAGCAGATTATCGAAGGGATAATCACCTGACCGGAGCACAAGCTCACCGTCAGCATATTTTGCATAGGAGATATCCTTCAGCCTGGGGAAACGCTGGTGACTGCCGTCGAGCAGGAGCTCGGGATAACCGGCCAGATAGGCTTCGATATGACTTACTACCTCGATAAACAATCCATTGGTGACCGACGGGGAGACATTATAAAATATCCTGGAGAAATACCAGGCGCGGCCCGACTGGTTATGCATGAACCAGAAGCCTGTCCCCGTAATGGTATCACCCTCATTCCTTATCCTGTTGTCAAACCATGCAAAGCAATTTTCTGCCGATGAGCCTGTTGAAGGCAGAGCGAGGGGCGAATCGTTCCTGCAGATTACAATATTGAGGTCATAGTTATCCCAGTAACCGTTGAAATAATTATCCTCGAGGTACCTGTAGACTCTGTTGATATCGGCAGCTGTAATACTCTCACGGGTTATCATCTCCTTCAGGAGAGTGTCATTGCTCAGTGAGGGCCACATGTCCATCAGCATTCCCTCTGCCACCATATCATTGTCATTGGCCAGCGATATGGCCATCACCTTCATGTTACCGTCCTCCCTGATGTCACTGTATCTTATCACCAGTGATGTGGTGAAGATGGCTGTAATGACTGAGAAGAGGACGAGCATGGAGACGTCAGGGGCAGACCTTCTCTGCCACATGATGACCGTAAAGAGAAGTAATATAATATACACTATTCCATGTATGCTGCAGTGACTTACCAGAAGGCAGGCCAGCGGCAGGACCAGCGATGCAGCAGCAATTGCAAGGAGACTCTTTTTCAGCTGCCACTCTTTCATCATCCTGCCGGCCCGGAGGAAAAGAATCACCGGCACCGTTAAAAGCAGCATGACAGTAATAAAGCCGGCCAGGCTCATAAAGGTCATGTCGAGGATCTTGAATGCCTCGAAGTTTATATCCGAGGTAAGCACCAGGTCTCTCAACAATGCCTCTCCGGCGATGAAGCCTGTGTATCCTGCAGCGATGAATGCAGCAGGAACCGTCAGCGCCCGGAACCCCTCTCCCTTGCCCGGAGAATTGAACGATCCGCTCCTGAAAATGAGTTTAAGTCCTGATACTATCAGAAGCCCCAGCAACATCGCATGCCCCACTGAGGGCAGCAGGCGGCCGGCCGACCACATGAAAGGCGAGAAGAGCTCAGTTGATCTCACTGACGGTGGAATGCCTGTTAGCAATACTGTTGCGTATATAAGCATCAGGGCACCAAATGCCAGGGTAATTGAAACGGCCTCTCCGGCCCTGCTTCCATAATAGCCCGAAGCAAGGCCCACCAGCCTGACCAGTAAGAACAGGAATAAGAACCAGAACAGCACCGGGATTACTATGAAGATGGTGTTAGGCTTCTTTTCAGGAAAGACCAGCCCGAAGTGAAACTCATTTTCGGATCCCATGACCCTGAACTCTGAGGCAGCCTCATCAAAGGTAATGGAGGCAGAAGAGGGCAGCCAGTATTCCTCGGAAAAACCTGAACGGAGGAGGTTGTTGACGATGGTATACTGCCTGTAGACCTTGATCAGCGCCAACATCTCGTACTCCCCGAACTGTCTGTGTACGGGGATAAACCACTTGTTGCTCAGGAAGACAGGCTTATGGGAGTCAAAACGCTCTTCATACCTGACAGGGAAAGCGACACTGTTGTTTGACCAGTATGCAATCTGCTCATTCTTATAAACCAGGATGGTGATCCCGTCAGCCAGGGCATCCCTGCCGGTGTTGCTGCGGAACATCACCGATGAATCACCTGCCTCCCTGATCTCCCTCTCTACCTCTTCAAGCAGCAGCGCCGACTGTTTTTCCAGCCCGGATAATCTGGAATCGAGGTGTGAGGTCCTGAACTTCCATTCAAGATCACTCAAATAGAGTTGATCGGCTCCGACGGCCAGAGCGGCTGTCACCAGCAACGTGACAATGACTGTCCTGATATCCTTCAGTCTTCCCTTCATATTATTATTCGTGATGATAGGGGTCTCCGGCTATTACCGACAGTACCCTGTAAAGCTGTTCTGCGAACAATAATCGTACCACCTGGTGTGAAAAGGTGAGCTTTGAAAGTGAGACGAGGTGATCAGCCCTGCCGGTTACAGACGGGTCAAAACCCCAGGGCCCTCCAACGACGAACACAATTCTTTTTTTCGGCAGTGACATGGTTGTACGCAGCCAGGCAGCCATCTCCGTGGTTGAATAGCTCCTGCCGCGCTCGTCAAGCAGCACCACATGATCATCGCTCTTAAAGTGGGAGAGCATCTTCTCCGCCTCCCTGGCCATCACCCTGTCAGCCGGGCTCTTGCCCGGGCTTTTGACATCAGGCAGGGTGACAATCTCGAAGCGGGCATATTTTGAAATTCGCTTCTCATATTCCGCTACCCCGTCCCTGATCCAGGACTGATCAGTCTTTCCCGTCAGCATGAGAACCAGCTTCATCAATTCATCTCTGTTTGTTGAGTAAGGCAAATATAACAATTAAGGCCTTTAAAATCAGTTCCGGATGATCAGATTTAAAAGTGGTTCGGTTTTTGATATTAATAGTTAAATTTGCTAAGTCCTTAAATGTTTAGCATAAAGGAATTGAAATGAAAAAAAAGTCAATTGCGGCAGCCGTGGTGATGTTCATCATCGTATCACTGCTCTCTGCACAGGAACAGCCCAGGATACCCTCGGGTATTGCCATTGCCTTCCGCACAGGAAGCGCTGCCGGGCTCTCCGAATATCTTAACAGCACCGTGGAGCTGGTTCTGCCTGACAAGGAGGATTTTTACAGCAAGAGTGTCGCAGAGACAATACTGAAGGATTTCTTCACACGGTACCGCTCGCGCGAGTTCGTCATCAGGCACCAGGGCGCCAGGGGTGACGCCCAGTATGCCATTGCCAACCTTGTTACCGACAAGGGGCGTTTCCGCGTCTACTTTCTGCTTAAAAAGGTCAACGGCAACCCTCTCATACACCAGATAAGGATAGAGACAGAGAATGAGTGATCGCGGTATACGGTCATTTATCCTTAATGCTCTCGCTGAAGATACCGGGAGCGGAGATCACAGCTCCCTGGCATCAATACCCTCTTCGGTAACCGGCCACGCGAGGCTCCTGGTAAAGGAGAACGGCATCATCGCAGGCCTGAACGTTGCCAGCGAGGTCTTCCTGATCACCGACCCTTCACTTGAAACTGAAATCCTGCTTGAAGACGGGGCAACTGTATCACACGGCGACATAGCCCTTACCGTTGCCGGCAGCGTGCATTCAATACTGCGCGCTGAAAGACTGGTCCTCAACATAATGCAGCGCATGAGCGGCATAGCCACGGCAACCGCCGCCTATGTGGAGAAGGTGAGCGGGACAAAGGCACGCATAACAGATACACGCAAGACAACACCCGGAATGAGGTCCCTTGAAAAGGAGGCCGTGCGCCTGGGCGGAGGAGTAAACCACCGGATGGGGCTCTATGACATGATAATGCTCAAGGATAACCACGTTGACTACGCAGGAGATATAACCGCTGCGGTTAGACGCACACAGGAGTACCTGAGGCTTCACAAACTGCCTCTGAAGATCGAAGTGGAATCACGCAACATCAATGAGGTGAGGGAGATACTGGAGGCCGGGGGCGTAGACCGGATCATGCTTGACAACTTTGACATTTTGGCCACCAGGGAGGCTGTGGCACTTATCGGTGACAGGGCAGAGACGGAATCGTCAGGAGGCATCACGCTGGCAAACGTCCGGGACTACGCACTGTGCGGCGTCGACTTCATATCAATAGGGGCTCTGACCCATCATATAAAAAGCCTTGACATGAGCCTGAAAGCCTACTGATAACCTTTATGAACGCCAGGGAGTCATTATTAGCAAAGACAAACGGAATAAGAAATGCACGGCTGCCCGGATTCGACGGGGCGCCGCTCGAACTGGTGGCAGGACTGATATCACAGGGACTGTTCGGACGCGGTGTGCTGGTGACCAGAGCCTCTTCCATAGCCTTCAATATGTTAATGGCGCTGCTGGCAACCATCTTTCTCTTCACCCTCATCCCGTTCATCCCCATCCCCAACTTTCAGACAGAGCTGGTACTACTCTTTGAGAACTTGTTCCCGGAGGCAGCATACAGTCTGCTTGAGACCACCATCGTTGACGTGATAACCAACAAAAGCGGGACCCTGCTGGTGCTGATGTTCATAGCAACCATCATATTCTCAACAAACGGTATTCATGCGCTGATACACGCCTTCAATGTCTCAGCCCACGGCTTTGAGAGCCGCTCATGGCTGCAGCAGAGGAAGATTGCCGTGTTTCTCCTGCTCTTCATCCTGATCATGTTCTACGCCTCAAGCGCACTGATCATTCTGAGCCGCTCGGTGGTGAACAGGCTGGTTGAGCTGGGCGTGCTGGAGCTCAATCTCGTCTACTATGTGATAATGGTCTTCAAGTGGATCCTGATCGTCGCCATGCTCTTCTTTGCCATTGCAACCATGTATTACCTGGTTCCCGCCAGGAAGAAGGACTTCAGGTACATCTCACCCGGATCGATACTGGCGACAACGCTGTTTATCATCACCTCTCTCGCCTTCTCTGCCTACGTGAACAACTTCGGCCAGTACAACAAGTTGTACGGTTCAATCGGGACGCTTATCATCATTCTTATCTGGCTCTACCTGAACTCAGTGGCCCTTTTGGTAGGCTTTGAGCTTAATGTCAGCATCAGGGCCGCCACCTGTGCATGCGGGAAAATTCCGGACCGGGAGCCTTAAAAGCCTCTATCCGCATTGCAGGTGCTCCTTCACAAGTGCCGGAGCTGCCTGATGGCTACCCGCAGTGAAGATGCTGTTTTACCAGCGCCGCGATCGCCCGTTGATTATCCGCAGTGAAGATGCTGTTTTACCAGCGCCGCTATCGCTCGTTGATTATCCGCAGTGAAGATGCTGTTTTACCAGAGCTGCGATAGCCTCGTTGTTGCCGTAAAGCTCATTGCTGAGGTTCTTGTCATTGTATGACTTCAGCTTCGCCGCCAGGCTGTCAATCACCCCTGAGGGGAAGACACCCTCTTTTTCAAAGTGAATCCTCAGGCTGAGCAGCGCATCAGCAGAGTCCCAGCATGAGGCCGGAAGCGACTCAAGCTTCCTCGCCCCGGCCTTCTGCTTCTCCTTGAAGATATTGTAATCGACATACAGCCTCTCTGCCATCTCCAGCGCGCCGGGCATCTCGAGACCATGCTGTATGGCCATGGCAATGCCTGCCAGCAGCATGTAGATGTCGGCAGAGCCGTCAGGCGAACGTAACTCGACGGTCTGTCTTGAGATCTTGTCTGCACTGCCCGAAGGCTCTGCAGGATTGGCGTCATGGATCATCTGCGATGCACCGAGCCAGCCCAGGGGCACCCTCACCAGCACCGACCGGTTGCGGTCGCCCCAGCATATGTTCGTCGGTGCCTCCTGATGCGGCACCAGCCTCAGGTATGAGGTAGGGATGGTGTTGCCAAAGGCCGTCAGTCCCTTGCTCAGATCGAGGATGCCGGCGATCATCTTCCGCGCGGTGTCACTCAGTTTTCCGTTCTCGATCATCATGTTGCGGCCATCCTTCTCAAGCATCAGGTGGATATGCATGCCTGAACCTGCTTTACCCACAGTGATCTTCGGGGCGAAGCTGATCTCCGCACCGTACTCATAACCCAGCATACGCAGTATCCACTTGGCGATGATGATCTGCTCCACGGCCTGGTCGAGCGGTACATGGAGGAACTCAATCTCATGCTGCTCAAAGTCGTCGCCGTCCTTCGAGAAGCTGCCCACCTCCGAGTGACCGTACTTGATATGACACCCTGCCCGCGCACACAGCTCCAGCGCCTCGACACGCAGATCCTCAAACTTGGAGAATGGCTTCGACTGATGATATCCCTTCTGATCGAACAGAGGGTAGAGCTCATCGCTCTCTGACCTGACATAGTATTCCAGTTCCCCCAGAGCCCTGATAGTGAACCCCGTGGCGGCAGTGAACCTCGTTATCGCTTTGCGAAGTATATATTCCGGCGAGCTTTCCAAAGGCTTCCCCTCGGAGTTGTAAAACGAACAGAGGATCTCCAGGGTTGGTGTCTGCGTGAACGGATTGACAAATGCGGTACGGTACCGCGGCATCACATAGAGGTCACTGGAGCCTGCCTCGATAAAGGAAAAGAGGCTGGAGCCGTCAACACGCTCACCGGCAGTGAGGATGGAAGCAAGATGATCACGACTGTATGGCACGAAATTCAGCGTCTTGAGCTTACCGTCACCCGCAGCATACCTGAAGTTGACCATTTTGATGCCCTTGGCCTCGATGAACCTCATGATGTCATCAGAGGTGAACTGGTCAGCAGGCTTCCTGAGAAACTGCACGAGCTCATTGCGGCTCATAAGTATGTCATTGTTCATTTTTGGCTTCTTTATAACGATGGGCAAATCTAAAAATTTCCGGATACAAAAAACAACACCTGTGTCATAATTGAATATACACTTGTGACGGCGGACGCAGTTACATATTTTTTTCTATTTTTGGTCCGCACAACAGACCCTGATGAAAAAACTGATATTCATTGCCGCAATCATCTTGCTCTCATCATGCCACAGGGATGAGGGGCTGGCATGGATTACAGCCGGCAGGGCAGCAGAATACTTCAGGCTGGTCGAAGAGGTTTGCAATAAAGACAACGGGAGCCTCTGGGGAGAGAACCTGTACGGTCCGGTAATGTATGTCGATAACCGCAACAGGACCATCTATGCCAATGTGGCCGACAAGGAGGATAATCTCAGAGCCCGTGACGGCATCTTTACCGGCGTGCTTCCCAAAGAGAGGATCATTACCAACAATATGATCGAGTTCGGGGGTGTCAAATATGCCATGGTGCCCCTCCCGGAGACGGAAGACCGCTACCGGATAATTACCCGGACCGTTCACAGCCTCTTCCATTGCTACCAGGACAGGCACGGGCTTAAACCGTCAACATTCAGCACACGGCACCTCAACGACAGGAATGCACGACTCTACCTGAAGCTTGAGTGGAAGGCCCTGACCTATGCCATTGGCACTGCCGGGGAGACCCGCAACCAGGCCATACGCGACGCCCTGGTGTTTCGCGGTGCGAGGCGCGAGCTCTTTCCTGCAGCAATTGTAGATGAAAACAAATTTGAAAACTACGAGGGACTCACCACTTTCACATATATAAAACTCTGCAACTCCGGTGGTGAAGAGATACAAAAAAGGATCCTCGAGTATCTTGACAGGATCTACCAGAACAATTCATACGCATGGGGGTACGGGTTTGTGCACGGAGCTCTGTATGCCACCCTTCTCAATGACAAAGGCTTTGATTTCAAGCAGATACAGCAACCAGACTTTGACCTTGGCAAGGCTGCTCTGGAGGCTTACGGAGTCACTCTGCCCGCTGTCTGTCGCGATGTTGCCGGATCGCTGGCCATGAATTACGACATCCAGGCCATCAGGGCTGAGG
>JBHEOU010000055.1:0-9409 GCA_046260645.1 Bacteroidales bacterium
ATAATGAAGATCACCCTCTTTGTCATCAGGTTTACTCCTCTTGGAGTTTTCAGCATTCTTGCCAAGGTGATTTCGCAGCAGATAAATATCGGCAATAATGTCGGGGAGATTATCAGCAGCATGGGACTCTACATTGTGACGGTGCTGCTCGCGCTCTTTATTCAGGGTCTTGTCAACTTGCCGCTGCTGGTGAAAATCCTTGGCAAAGCCAATCCGCTGAAGCACTTCCGTAACATGTCCACTGTTCTGCTCACAGCATTTTCCACTTCGTCATCCAATGCAACCCTGCCCCTGACGATGGAGACGGTTGAAACAAAAGACGGTGTCTCCAACAAGATAGCCAGCTTTACCCTCCCTCTTGGTGCTACCATCAACATGAACGGGACAGCTTTGTATGAGGCCTACGGCATTGACCTGACCATTGCACAGCAGCTGGTTGTGGTTTTCACTGCACTTCTGGCAGCGATAGGGTCGGCCGGCATACCCATGGCAGGACTCGTGATGATGGCTGTGGTTTTGAATGCAGTGGGGCTGCCGCTGGAAGGAATCGGCCTGATACTTGCGGTAGACCGCATCCTGGATATGTTCCGCACGGTCATCAATGTCTATGGTGACACCTGCGGAGCGGTAATCATTGCCAAGTCAGAGGGGGAAGAGCTTCTGGTGTAAGCAGTCAGCAGCCGGCAGTCAGCAGTCGGCAGTCGATAATTAATTGACTCTCAGGTAATAAAAGACCGAGGATTGAAGACTGAAGACTATGGACTGAGGAAGTATCATCCGCAGTCGCCACCACATCCGCTGCTCTGGCTGCCGCATGATGAGCACCCTCCTGATGAGGGTGGCGCCAGCTCCTCAGCTGTCGCTTCGCGAACGCCAACCACCTTTCCGGAAAAATGCAGGTCAGTGCCTGCCAGCGGGTGGTTGAAATCCATCTTCACAAAATCATCTCCTATCTCCACTACCACACCGTTCATCCTGTTACCCTGTGAATCCATCATGGGAACCGCATTCCCTACATAGCATATCTCGCTGCGGAGGACACCCTCATCCTCAAATATATTCCTGGGCAGGCTTATAAGCATCTCTTCGCGGATCTCACCATAAGCGTCCGCAGCTGCAAGGTGAAAATCAAACGCCGCACCTTCTTCCAGTCCTGCAATATTTGCCTCAAATTCAGACAGCAGTCTGCCCGCGCCAAAGACAAAAGTCAATGGTGCAGCCTCCTCAACTGTTTCAATTACTTTGCCCTCTTTGTCACCCTCGCGAAGGGTGTATACAAGTGAACCAAATTTGTCATTCTCAAGTTTCATAATTATTTGATATTTAATATATTAATTAATCTATATAAATTAAAAGTAGAATTCGATCCTGATCTCCGGAGTGTCGTGGATTCCATACTCGTTGCCCGTCAGGCTCCAGAGGAAGGTGATATTCATGCTCGACCTTTTGCCCGTTGGCTGGGAGATCCCCGCCCCGGCGAGGAAACTTCCGTAATAGAGTCTGCCGTCACTTTCAGGTACGGTAGTGAAGAAAGACTTTTCAAGGCTGAGAGCCTCATATTCCCCGGTCACAAATATCCCTGTATTTAACCCCAGGGGAATGAGATTGTTCAGGTCCTGTATCAGCTTTAGCTGCAGCATAGCCCATCCGCCATAAATTGTTGTCCTGCCGTACGGATCCTTGTAGTACTGAAACGAAGGTCCTGCGCCAACTGCCACCCTCGGCAGCAGCCATATGCCCACCAGTGGAGACACTTCGATATTTGTCACGGTCCCGAACTGAAGTCCGAACGATCCGCCAAAAAACAGACGCTGTCTGACCGGAGGATTTTCATCAGGCACACGGGTACCATAATCCTGCGCGACTGTCGAAACAGCCATCAGCAGGCAGGCTATCATTGTCAGACTCTTCTTCATTCTGTTCAGACACCTCATTTTGAGGCTACAAATAAAATCAAAATTAGTACATTTACGGTAGTTGTTTACGCTTAAAAAATCAACAACACGATTAAAATACTGTATATAAGGTGAATATAGTCATAACAGGTGCATCGTCCGGTATCGGCCGGGAGGTTGCCCTCCGTCTTTCCGGAGAGTCACAGAACAGGATCTATGCAGTTGCCCGCAGCATAAAAGCTCTGAATAGCCTTGCGGATGGCTCTGAAAACGGGAATATCATCCCGGTGAGTATGGATATTACAGGAGGCAGATCGTTGCTAAGAGAGCTTAAAAAGAGGATCAGCGACGAAGCGGGAAGGGTTGATATTTTGATAAACAATGCCGGTTACCTTGTTTACAAACCATTTGAAGAGTACACCGAGGATGAGATTTTGTCAATAGTAACCGTCAATTTCACCTCTGCGGCAATATTGACAGCCGAGCTCCTTCCACTTATGGGCAAGGGTTCCCACGTTGTGAACATCGGCAGCATGGGGGGTTACCAGGGCAGTCTGAAGTTTGCGGGACTCTCATGGTACAGCGCATCGAAAGGGGCGCTGGCCATAATGACGGAGTGTCTTGCCGCAGAGTATGCAGAAAGGGGTATCTCATTCAATTGTCTCTGTCCGGGTGCAGTTCAGACCGAGATGTTTGAAAAGGCCTTTCCTGGTTTCTCCGCCCCGGTATCACCTGCCGAGATGGCGGTATTTATCGCTGACTTTGCCGTAAATGGGAATAAATATTTTAACGGGAAGATACTGCCGGTGGCACTTTCTGTGCCATAGGCAATAGGCAATAGTGAGGAATTAAGAATTAAGAATTAAGAATCAGACAGTTAGACTGGCTGACTGCAAGACTTTTGGACTTTTGACTTTATGGACTTTTGACTCCTAGGCCCTATACTCCTTTACCGTAATCCGGCCGGTGACTGCCAGGTAACCATTGAATGCCAGCGCCTTGAGCTCGTCCTCTCCGGGAAATATAAACAGCGGCGCGATACTCTTCACCATGGCACTGATCCTTACCACATGACCAGTATCATATGCCAGCCCCCCGGTAAGAATAATGCCATCCACCTCTCCGCTTAACACCACAGACATCGCTCCTATCTCCTTGGCTGTCTGATAACTGCATCCTTCAACAACAAGGGATGCAAGCTCATCGCCCTCATCGGCCCGCTTGCATGCTTCCATAAAGCTGTTTGTTCCGAGATAGGCTACCATGCCTCCCTTGCCAGCGAGCATCGACTTCACCTCTTCATGGGTGAACCTGCCGCTGTAGCACAGTTCTGCAAGTTGTGATGCCGGCAGCCCCCCGCTGCGCTCAGGGGAATAGGGACCGTCGCCATTGAGGGCATTGTTCACATCAACCACTCTCCCGCGCCGGTGGGCGCCCACACTGATTCCTCCGCCCATGTGCGCGACGACCAGGTTCATTTCTTCATACTCCTTCCCCACCGAGGCCGCGTAGATCCTGGCGACGGCCTTCTGGTTCAATGCGTGAAAGATCGATCTCCTTTTGATGAGAGGATGCCCTGAAAGTCGGGCCACCGGCTCAAGTTCGTCAACCACAACAGGGTCAACTATATAGGCTTTTGCGCCAGGCATAGATGCTACCATCATTTCTGCCAGCAGCGCGCCCAGATTGCTTGCATGTTCGCCATTGATCGCCTCAGTCAGATGTTTCTTCATCCGTTCATTGACCTCATAGATTCCCGATTCAATGGGATTCACGAGACCTCCCCTGCCCACCACGGCTGAGATTTCCTGCAGGTCCGTACCCTCGTTCCTCAGCGTTTTCATTATCACCTCGTACCTGAAGGGAAGCTGTTCGGTCATCTTTTTGTAACCCTCAAGCTCAGAAGCACTGTGCCTGAGTGTCTTATCAAACAGCAGCTCATCACCCTCGTACAGGGCAAACTTGGTGCTGGTTGAGCCAGGATTGACAGCCAGTATCAGTTTATTTTTCATGATCGTCAGTGTTGGGGCTATGCCATCAGGCAAGCCAGTGCCACGCAGTAGTATTTTGACAGTTCGCTTTCACTTCTTGACATCAGGACCACCGGCTTGCTGGTCCCGCATATCATGCCTGCCAGCTCTCCCCCGCCAAAGAGCATCAGTCCCTTGTAGAATGGATTGCATGCCTCGAGGGAAGGAAACAGAAGGATATCGGCATTGCCGGCCAGTGGGGTATCCACGCCCTTGATCTTCACGCTTGCCGGGTCACACGCCAGGAATAGGTCGACGGGTCCGTCCATGATGCAGGATGATATCTGGCCTCTCTCAGCCATCTTGCACATCACGGAATAGTCGAGGGTGCTCGGGAAGTGGCTGCTTACCTTTTCGGATGCCCCGATAAGAGCAACAGAAGGTCTGGCGATACCGAATTTTCGTGCCATCGCGATGGCGTACTCCGCCATGGCCACCTTCTGGTCAAGATCGGGGAACGGGATCACGGCAGTGTCAGTGATAAAGAGCAGCTTATGGTATGCCGGTATCTCAACCGCGCATACATAGCTCATCACCGCCTTCGGGGGAAGCAAACCCTTCTCCCTGTCCATCACCGCCCTCAGGAACTTATCAGTGCCCACAAGGCCCTTCATGACAATATCGGCCTCGCCTGACCGGGTCAGGCTGACGGCCAGCTCTGCCGCCTCCTTTTCATTTACTGCGTCGATGATTGTGAAGCTGTCAGGGTCAGCGCCAGTCTCCCTGCATGTATTGATTATCTGATCTCTGTTGCCTATCATCAGCGCCTCGGCAAAACCCTCACTGACGGCCCTGAACAGTGAACCCACCGTATTCGGGTCCTGTGCCCAGGCGACAGCAATCCTCTGTTTTTTCCCGGCTGACCTGACAGCGTCAGCCATCTGTCCGAGGCTGGTTATCATGCTATTGGGGTCTGGCGATTGCAGCGGCAAGCAATATACTGTAGTATTTAGCCTGGTCAGAGTCGCTCCTTGACGTCAGGACTATCGGTGCGGTGGCTCCCAGGATTACGGCAGCCACGCCCGAATGTGCAAAGAAGACAAGAGACTTGTAGAGTACGTTTCCGACCTCGATGTCAGGCATGATCAGAAGGTCGGTATCACCTGCCACTTCACTCCTTATGCCCTTATGCCTGGCGCTTTCGAGGCTTATGGCGTTGTCAAAGGCAAGCGGCCCGTCGATGATGCAGTTCCTGATCTGGTCACGCTGGTTCATCTTTGACAACAGGGCGGCATCAAGGGTAGCCTGCATATTCTCACTCACCATCTCCACAGCACCAAGAACGGCAACCTTTGGCATATCGATGCCCAGTTTGTTCAGACAGGCTACGGCGTTGTTCACTATTGAGATCTTGTCCTGCAGGTTGGGAGCAATATTCATTGCCACATCGGAGACGGCGATCAGCTTGTGATATGCCTCCACCTCAAAGATGGCAAAATGAGAGAGGAGCGCACCTGATCTCAGTCCCCAATCCTTGTTAAGTACGGCCTTCAGCAAAGATGATGTTCCCACATTGCCCTTCATAAGGATGTCAGCCTGGTTGCTTCTGACCATTTTTACTGCAATCTCCATTGCCATGTCAGTGTCAGGCTCATGGATCATCCTGATGCCGCTCAGGTCAAGGTTGTGATCAGATGCTATCTTGAGTTCTGACAGGTGCTTTAAGACCATGATATACAGTTTTTAGGAGTGTAAATGCTCAACTATTGCTTTAGTATCTGATGCAATCACGAATTCCTCGTCTGTGGTGACCACCATGACTTTGACCTTTGAGGTTGGCGTGGAGAATACCAAGTCCTTGCCTTTGACACCGTGATTGATTTCAGGGTCAATCTCAATTCCCATATACTCCATCCCGGTACAAATCATTTTCCTTGCGTTGAAGTCGTTTTCACCCACCCCGGCGGTGAAGATAAGCAGGTCGAGTCCGTTCAGGGCTGCGACGTAGGCGCCAATGAACTTTTTGATCTTGTACGCATACATGTTCAGGGCAAGGAGAGCCTTAGGGTTACCCTCATTGGCCGCGATCTCAAGGTCGCGCATATCTGAAGATAGCTGCGAGATGCCAGCCATGCCGCTCTTTTTGTTGATCATGTTGTTTACTCCGCTGACGCTTAACTCCTCCTTATCAGCAAGATATAGAAGAACTCCCGGATCTATCTCGCCGGTACGCGTACCCATGATCAGACCGTCAACGGGAGTAAATCCCATTGAGGTGTCTATCGATTTGCCGTTCTCGATGGCTGTTATTGAGGCGCCATTGCCAAGGTGGCATGTGATTATCTTTGAATCCGTATTTGCGGATCCTGTATTTCTCATAGTACTCGTAGGGAATGGCGTACATGAATGCATAGTCCGGCATCGTCTGATGGAACGATGTGTCAAATACAGCTACCTGGGGTATTCCCGGAAGGAGCTTTTCGCATGACAATATCCCCTTGAGGTGTGCGGGGTTGTGGAGTGGTGCCAGCTCGGCACAATTCTCTATGTTTCGCTTGACATCATTGTCGATGAGGACTGATTCCTTAAAATTTTCACCGCCGTGTGCCACCCTGTGACCGACAGCCTTTATCTCGCCAACAGACTTAATGACACCGTAAACAGGATGGACAAGAGCTTCCATGACCATATTGATGCCAATGGTATGGTCAGGTATGTCAAGAACAATCTTGTAGTTGTCCTTTCCGGTGGGCTTGTGGGTAAGGATGCCATCGGTAAGGCCGATGCGTTCAATGAGCCCCTTTGCAAGGACCTCGGCGTTGTTTGACATGTTAAACAGCTGATACTTTATGGAGGAGCTGCCGCAGTTGAGTACAAGAATTGTCATTGTTGGTTATTGTCTGTTTATTGTCTGGTGATGCCGGCTGCCTGGTTGGCAGTTATGGCGACTACGTTAATGATATCACTCACCGAGCATCCCCTTGAGAGGTCGTTTATCGGCGCTGCCATGCCCTGCAGAACGGGGCCTATTGCCTGTGCGTGGGCAAGACGCTCAACGAGCTTATAGGCTATGTTACCGCATTCAAGGTTAGGGAAAATCAGGACGTTAGCCTTGCCTGCAATCTTGCTTCCCGGCGCCTTTTTCTGGCCAATGGCTTCAATCAGGGCTGCGTCAGTCTGGAGTTCACCCTCGAACATGAATTCCGGGGCCATCTCCTTTGCCATCTTAGTGGCACTCACAACCTTATCGACCAACGGGTGTTTTGCACTGCCCATTGTTGAGAAGCTGAGGAGGGCAACCTTAGGCTCAACGCCTACTATAGCCTTCGTGGTTCTTGCTGTGGCCACGGCAATCTCAGCCAGTTCCTTGTCTGTCGGATCCGGGTGGACGGCACCGTCTGCAAAGACAATGATGCCATCAGCACCAAACTCCTTGTCCTTCAGTATCATTAGGAAAGCCCCGGAGACCACGGATATGCCTGGGGCGGTCTTTACATACTGGAATGCGGGCCTAAGCACATCACCTGTGGTGTTCCGGGCACCGGCCACCTCTCCGTCGGCATCACCGCTTTTTATCATCATAACCCCAAGATATAGAGGGTCTTCGATGAGTTTTGACGCCTCTTCCCTGGTCAATCCTTTGCTCTTGCGGAGCTCTACCATCAGGTCGATATACTGCTCCTTCTTCGGATGGCTGACGGGATCAATGATATCCGCCTTGCCTATATTCTTCAGACCAAATTTTTCTGCCATTGCCTTTATCTCCGCAGGATTTCCAAGCAGGGTGAGGCGTGCTATGTTCTCAGCAATTATCGCATCAGCCGCCTTGAGAGTTCTTTCTTCCGTCCCTTCCGGCAAGACAATCCTTTTATTGTGCCTTATGGCATTCATTTTGATCTGTTCAAGCAATTCCATTGTATATCAATAATTTAGTATATTAAACGTGTCGGGATAAAAGTACTAAAAAAGTGCAACCATGCAATTATCAACTACATGATTAAAATCAGATTTTTAAAATTTTAGTTGATTTTTTTCGAAATCCATCTCTCCTGCTCCCTCCGCAAGCTGCAAATCTCTATTTTTGAGGCTGGAAACCGAGGCAGATGCAGAGTGATGTTACAATTAAGGATTTAGAAGGTCTGGCGGCCTCGCTGGAGGGCGAGGTACGCGTTGACAGGGCTTCGCGACTGATGTATGCCACTGATGCCTCGATCTACCGTGAGGAGCCGCTGGCGGTGGCCTTTCCACGCCACAGGGGGGATCTGAAGTCACTTCTCGCCTTCGTCCGGAGGCATCACACAGGAGTGATCCCGAGGGCAGCAGGCACCTCTCTGGCAGGACAGGTGGTCGGATCCGGAATTGTGGCTGATCTCTCACGCCACTTCACGCGGATACTTGAGATCAATGCTGAAGAGCGATGGGTCAGGCTTGAGCCCGGGGTGGTGCCCGATGAGCTCAACACCGTGCTTCGCGGAAACGGGCTGCTCTTCGGTCCCGAGACATCGACTTCCAACAGGTGCAACCTGGGAGGCATGATAGGCAACAACGCCTGCGGACTCCATTCGGTTGTCTACGGCTCAGTCAGGGATCATATAATCGAAGTTAAGGCGATGCTGCACGACGGCTCGGAGGTGGTTTTCGGGCCGCTCACCGAGGAGGAGTTCAGGCATAAATGCACCCTCAATACTGCTGAAGGTGTGATCTACAAGGAGATAGAGAGCATCATGTATGACGATTACAGTCGCAGCTCCATCATGGCCGACTATCCCGAGAGGAACATCCCCAGACGAAATACAGGCTATGCCCTTGATGATCTGCTTTACAGCGAACCATTCACCCGGGGCAGCGGGAGGCCGGTCAACCTGGCGCGACTGATAGCCGGCTCGGAAGGGACACTGGCCATTGTCACCGAGGCGAAGCTGGGGCTGGTGCCGCTGCCACCGCCGGTGAAGGCCCTGTCATGCGTTCACCTTCGCAGGCGCGATGAGGCCTTCAGGGCCAACCTGATTGCGCTGAAGTACAAGCCATGGGCGGTTGAGCTGATGGACAGCAACATTTTGAACCTGGCTGCCACCGTCGAGAGCCAGAAGCGGAACCGGTTCTTCATCGAGGGCGAACCCGGTGCGCTTCTGATTGTTGAGTTCTGCGCTGAGAGCGTTGATGAGATCGCTGCCGTAGCCGCGGCGATGGAGGCCGAGTTGAGGGAAGAGGGACTGGGTTATGCATTCCCGGCGGTCTGGGGCAGCGATGTGAGGAAGGTATGGGACCTGCGCAAGGCTGGCCTGGGCATCCTTTCAAACATCCCGGGTGATGCCAAGCCGATCTCACTGATAGAAGACTGTGCCGTAGCTGTTGACAAGTTGGGCGATTTTGTGGGCGAGATCGAGGTGATGCTTGCCTCATACGGAAAAGTGTCTGTCTATCATGCACATATCGGTACCGGCGAGCTGCACATCAGGCCTCTCATCAACCTCAAGGATGTCGAAGAAGTGAAGTTGCTGCGCACCATTGGCGAGAAGACAGCACTCATCGTCAAGAAGTACC
>JBHEOU010000055.1:9419-9796 GCA_046260645.1 Bacteroidales bacterium
CGGCTCAATGAGCGGTGAGCACGGCGACGGACGCCTCAGGGGGGAGTTCATACCCCTGATAATAGGTGAGCATAATTACGAGCTCAATAAGCGGATCAAGCGCAGCTTCGACCCGCATAACATCCTCAATCCCGGTAAGATAGTGCACACCCCTCCCATGGACACCTCACTGAGGTATACCCCGGGCAGGCCGACACCGGAGTTGAAGACATTCTATGATTTCTCCGATTGCGGCGGCGTAGTGCGAGCCGCGGAGAAGTGCAACGGGTCGGGCGACTGCCGCAAGAGCAGTGTCATCGGCGGCACGATGTGCCCGAGTTACATGGCCACAAGCGACGAGAGGCTGACTACACGGGCAAGAGCCAATATCCTGAGGG
>JBHEOU010000056.1:0-9777 GCA_046260645.1 Bacteroidales bacterium
AAGCTGTATGAAGAGACACTTTCAACCGTTGCCGTCGACGAGGTGGTTGAAGGAAAGGTAATTTCCATGAATAATCGTGAAGTGGTAATCAACATCGGGCAGAAGTCCGAGGGTGTTGTGAGCCTGAACGAATTCCGTTACAATCCTGACATGAAAGTAGGTGACACGGTTGAAGTCTATGTAGAGAGCCAGGAGGACAAGAAGGGTCAGCTGGTGCTTTCGCATAAGAAGGCCAGGGCTTACAATTCATGGGACAGGGTTAATTCAGCCCTCGAAAACAACGAGATCATCACCGGTTACATCAAATGCCGCACCAAAGGCGGTATGATCGTTGACGTCTTCGGCATCGAATCGTTCCTTCCCGGCTCGCAGATAGATGTCAAGCCCATCCGTGACTATGATGTATATGTCGGTAAGACGATGGAGTTCAAGGTAGTAAAGATAAACCAGGAGTTCAAGAACGTGGTTGTATCGCACAAGGCCCTGATAGAAGCCGAACTGGAACTGCAGAAGAAGGAGATCATCTCCAAGCTCGAAAAGGGACAGGTGCTTGAAGGCACAGTCAAGAATATCACCTCATACGGTGTATTCATTGACCTCGGCGGCGTTGACGGTCTCATTCATATCACCGATCTCTCATGGGGCAGGGTCAACCATCCCGAAGAGATTGTACAGCTTGATCAGAAACTTAATGTTGTTATTCTTGACTTTGATGATGACAAGAAGCGCATTGCCCTCGGTCTCAAGCAGCTGACACCCCATCCGTGGGATTCGCTCAGTGAGACCCTCAAGGTGGGTGACCAGGTCAAAGGCAAGGTGGTAGTTATGGCTGACTATGGTGCTTTTGTAGAGATCAATACCGGTGTTGAAGGACTAATCCATGTCTCAGAGATGTCATGGTCACAGCACCTTCGCAGCGCACAGGAGTTCATGAAGGTGGGCGACGAAGTTGATGCAGTGATACTCACCCTTGACCGTGAGGACCGCAAGATGTCGCTCGGTATTAAGCAGCTCAAACCTGATCCCTGGCAGAACATTGATCAGAAGTACAGCCTTAACTCACGCCACAAGGCCCGAGTCCGCAATTTCACAAACTTCGGAGTATTTGTTGAGATTGAAGAGGGTGTTGACGGCCTGATCCACATATCTGACCTGTCATGGACCAAGAAGATCAAGCATCCTGCTGAGTTCACCTCGATAGATGCCGAGATTGATGTGGTTGTACTGGAGATAGACAAGGATAACAGGAGGTTGAGTCTTGGCCACAAGCAGCTTGAAGAGAATCCCTGGGATGTGTTTGAAGATCTTTTCACTGTTGATTCAATCCATGAGGGTACAGTCATCGAGGTCTTTGACAAGGGTGCAATCATAGCCCTGCCTTACGGTGTAGAAGGTTTTGCCACACCCAAGCATCTTGTGAAGGAGGATGGCACCTCAGCAGTTGTTGAGGATAAGCTGAACTTCAAGGTCATCGAGTTCAACAAGGGCGCCAAGAAGATCATCGTGTCTCACAGCCGCGTCTTTGAGGATGAGAGAAAAGGTTCAGAGACCTCATCGAAGCGCTCAGAGTCCGAAAACACCAAGAAGGCAGCCCGCAAACTAAAATCCAGTCTTGAGAAAACAACCCTGGGAGATATCACCGGACTTCAGGCTCTCAAGGATGAGATGGAAGAAAAAGAGGCTAGAAGTGTAGGTAAAAAGAAAAAATAAGCTTATTTTTATTTGCCAAAACTAATCAGCCATGGACTTTAATATTGAAAACAAAAAACAGTGTACGGTTATCAGTATCGAGACCGAGAAGCTTGATACTCATATCGCCCCATCTCTTAAGTCAGAGCTGGTGCTCATCTCCGGCAAGGGAGAGAGGAATATCATTCTTGATCTGAAGCGATGCCAGTATTGCGATTCATCAGGCCTGAGTGCCATTCTGGTGGCCAACAGGCTCTGTAAGAACGCAGGCGGGACCTTCGTTCTGTGTGGTCTTAACGAAGCCGTTGAGCGACTGATAACCATCTCTCAGCTTGATACTGTATTATCAATAACCGCTGATATCGAGGAGGCAGAGAAGCTAATCTCCTGAGGAGCCGTGGCAGCATGTCTATCAGGCTGACCATACTGGGAACCAGTTCTGCTCTGCCCACCTCAGACCGATATCCAACCGCTCATGTACTCAATGTACATGAGCGGTTATTTTTAATAGACTGCGGTGAGGGTACACAGATGCAGATGCGCCGCTACCGGATCCGTTTCGGCAGGATAAACCATATCTTCATCAGTCATCTGCACGGCGATCACTTTTTCGGTCTTTACCCGTTGCTTTCGACCTTCAACCTGATGGGGCGAAAGACTCCGTTGCATCTGTATGCTCCCGCACCAGCGGAGGAGATGATTGTCAGGCCTCTGGCCGACTTTGACATACACCCTGCCTATGAGCTGGTTGTGCATACACTGGCAGGGCGTACTGCCAGGCCGATCCTTGATGACAGGAGGGTGGAGGTCTTTTCTTTTCCCCTGAAGCACCGGGTCACATCTTTCGGTTTTCTCTTCCGCGAAAAGATGCCTGACCGGAATATCATCCGCGAGAAGATAGCGGAGCACGGTTTGAGTATCGCAGAGATAGGCAGGCTAAAGAAGGGAGAAGATATTGTCAGGGAGGGAGGTGAGATAATCTCCTGCGATGAGGTCACCATCGCTCCGCGCCGGCCTTCATCATATGCCTTCTGCAGCGATACCGGATGGTTCCCGCGGCTTTCATCTTTCGTCAGCGGAGTTGACCTGCTGTACCATGAGGCTACCTTTGGCGATGAGAACGAGGCTCTGGCAAAAAAGACCGGGCACTCCACCGCCCGGCATGCAGCAACGGTTGCCCGCGACGCAGGCGTCAGGCGTCTCATCCTGGGCCATTTCTCAGCCAGGTATAAGTCGCCCGCGACACTCGAGGAGGAGGCCCGCCAGGTTTTCCCGGCATCGGAGGCCGCCCGCGAAGGCAATACTTATGATATCGGTTGATGAGGATGAGCCGCAGATTGATTATCTTTGAGCCATTCTAAATAATTTTAATTGATCCCCGCGTGCAAGAAAAGATACTGATCCTGGATTTCGGATCTCAGTATACGCAGCTTATCGCCAGACGTATCAGAGAGCTTAATGTCTATTGTGAAATCTATCCCTTTAACCATTTCCCGTCGCCTGATGAGACTGTGAAGGGCGTCATTCTCTCCGGCAGCCCTTTCTCCGTCCGTGATGCTAATGCTCCCTTCCCTGACCTGACGGGTATCAAGGGTCTGTTGCCTCTTCTTGGGGTGTGCTACGGTGCACAACACCTGACCCATAATTTCGGAGGGGAGGTGCTGCCTTCAAACAGCCGCGAGTACGGCCGGGCAAAACTGGCTGCGGTTGATCAGGGTGACCCTCTCTTTGCAGGTGTAACATCAGGGACGCAGGTATGGATGTCTCACGGTGACACCATAGCCAGTATTCCTGAAGGCTACACTATAACAGGTTCGACAGACGACGTCAGGGTTGCTGCATTCAGGATCGAAGCAGAGAACAGCTGGGGGATACAGTTTCACCCCGAGGTCTATCATACCACGGAAGGACTTAAGATTCTGGGCAACTTTGTAAGGGGTATCTGTGGCTGCAGGGCCGACTGGACTCCGGAATCATTTGTTGACATGACGGTGAGGTCACTCAGGGAGCAGATTGGTGATGGCAGGGTGGTGCTGGGTCTCTCGGGCGGTGTCGATTCATCCGTTGCTGCAATCCTGCTTGACAGGGCCATCGGCCCGAAGCTGACCTCCATCTTTGTTGATAACGGGCTGCTGAGGAAGAATGAGTATAAGTCCGTACTGGAAGCATACAAGAGGATGGGGCTTAATGTCCTTGGCGTTGATGCCTCTGCAGCCTTTGTTGATGGGCTCAGGGGAGTTGATGACCCGGAAAGGAAGCGAAAGATCATCGGCCGCATCTTCATTGAGGTCTTTGACCGTGAGGCGCACAGGGTGCAGAACGTGAAATGGCTGGCGCAGGGCACCATATACCCTGACGTCATCGAGTCAGTCTCGGTCAACGGCCCCTCGGCAACGATAAAATCGCATCATAACGTGGGCGGGCTGCCTGAGAAGATGCATCTGAAGGTGGTTGAGCCCCTTCGCCTTCTCTTCAAGGATGAGGTCCGCAGAGTGGGGCATGCGCTAAACATGCCGGATGAGATACTGAACAGACATCCTTTCCCGGGTCCGGGCCTCGCCATCAGAATAGTGGGAGCGGTCACCCCTGAGAAGCTGGAGACCTTGCGTGAGGCTGATGACATTTTTATTTCCGGACTGAAACGGAACGGTCACTATGATAAGGTATGGCAGGCTGCAGTCATCCTTCTGCCTGTCCAGTCAGTGGGTGTCATGGGTGATGAGAGAACATATGAGAATGCCGTAGTGCTCCGCGCAGTGACCTCTACTGACGGTATGACTGCTGACTGGAGCCATCTTCCCCACGAGTTTCTGGCCGCTATATCAAACCAGATCATCAACAGGGTGCGGGGGATCAACAGGGTTGTCTATGACATAAGCTCAAAGCCTCCATCGACTATTGAGTGGGAATGAAGTGCGTTAACATCTGAAGAAAGGAAACACAAATGAAAAAGAGATTTATAATTATTCTGACGGTCCTTGTTTTTGCACAGGGAGCCGGCTTAAGAGGCCAGGGGCTTACACAGGAGACATTCAAGATTGGAAAGACCCTTGCACTGCTCGAGGCCATATATGTTGACAGTGTTAACATATCAGATATAGCAGAGCAGATGATCATCACCACCCTGCGCAACCTTGACCCCCATTCAGTCTATATACCCGCAGAGGATGTGCAGGAAGAGCGTGAGCCCTTGCAGGGCAACTTTGAGGGAGTGGGCATTCAGTTCAATGTACTTAATGATACAATTATAATTATTTCGCCCACCCCGGCCGGACCATCGGAGAAGGTAGGCATCCAGGCCGGTGACAGGATCATTACCATTGACGGCGACAAGGTGTCAGGGATAGGTATCTCCGCCACCGGTGTACAGAAGAGGCTCAGGGGTCCTAAAGGAACAACTGTGGTGGTGACCATCTTCAGAAGAGGAGTAGATCAGCTGCTGGAGTTCACCATCACGCGTGACAGGATCCCGGTCAACAGTCTTGATGCTGCGTACATGATCTCTGACGGTGTCGGCTATATCAAGCTCAGCAGGTTCTCAGAGCAGACCGCCATGGAGTTCGAAGAGGCCGTGGAGCGGCTGCGAATTGACAAAATGGCGAACCTTATTATTGATCTTCGCGGCAACTCAGGCGGTTACATGGTTCCAGCCGTGCAGATAGCCGACGAGCTTCTCCCCATGGAGGAACTGATAGTATATATTGAGGGTCTTCATACATCGAGGCAGGAGTACAGGTCAACGCCTTCAGGTTTGCTCACCAGGGCCAGGGTAGCTGTGCTTATTGATGAAGGGTCGGCCTCGGCCAGCGAGATACTCGCGGGGGCCGTACAGGACTGGGACAGAGGTGTGGTCATCGGCCGCAGGAGCTTCGGCAAGGGACTCGTGCAGAATGGGTTCCAGCTTCCTGACGGGTCAGAGATACGGCTTACGATAGCACGTTACTTCACTCCGTCAGGGCGATCGATACAGACACCTTACAATGAAGGATTCGACAAGTATTTCCAGAAATACTACAGCCGGTATTTCAACGGTGAGCTGATCCATCCTGACAGCCTGAACCTGCCTGACTCACTCAGGGCATACACAATCCCCAACAGGAGAGTTGTCTATGGCGGCGGGGGCATAATTCCCGATATTTTTATTCCCATCGATACGACCTATTATTCAGACTATTACCGTGATCTCATCAGGACCTCCACTCTGATAAATTTCATGGTCTCCTACACTGATAAGAACAGGAAGGATCTTACCAGAAGGTACAAGTCTTTTGAGCGCTTCACCACGGAGTTCACCTTTGACGATGCAACCATTGAAGCCCTGAAGGCGGCAGGGGAGAAGAACAAGGTGAAGTTTGACCAGGCGCAGTATGACATCTCTGCCCCGGAGATGAAGAGGGTGATGAAGGGTCTTGTGGCCCGCGATCTGTGGGATATGAATGAATACTACATGGTAGTCAATGACGATGACTACGCCATCACCAGGGCTCTGTCAATACTTATTGACCCGGTGCTTTATGACAGGCTGCTGGGTTATCCGAAGGGGCAGCGATGAAGCTCCTTGCCAAAACACTCTTTGGCCTTGAGGATGTGCTTGCTGCCGAGCTCAGGGAGATGGGTGCAGACGGTGTCACGGCCCTCAACAGGGCTGTGGCCTTCGAAGGGTCCAAATCACTTCTTTATGCGGCAAACTACAGAAGCAGGCTGGCACTTTCAGTGCTCGTGCCTGTTGCCACCTTCAGCATAAAAAGTCAGAAAGACCTTTATAACGGAGCCGTCTCAGTGGACTGGGACCATTATCTCAATACCGGCACTACGTATGCAGTGACCGCCGTTGTCAACTCCCAGCTTTTCACCCACTCCGGCTATGCTGCCCTGGTGGTGAAGGATGCCATTGCCGACTTCTTCCGCAGGCTTACCCTTGCCAGACCGTCAGTAGACCCGAAGATGCCTGGCCTCCTCGTCAACGTGCATATAAGCAATGACAAGGTCACCATCTCCCTTGACTCTACCGTAATCCCCCTGTATAAGAGAGGATATCGCCGCGGCCAGTCTGAGGCTCCCCTCAGTGAAGTGCTGGCGGCAGGTATGATCGCCCTTTCCGGATGGAAGGCCGGCACCCCGCTGGCAGATGGCATGTGCGGCTCCGGAACCATTGTGGCTGAAGCAGGACTGATAGCCCGGAATATAGCTCCCGGTAAGTTCAGAAAGAGCTTCGGCTTCATGAAATGGAAGGATTATGATCCTGCGCTCTTCAGGTCGGTAAAATTCGAGGCTGAGAAGAAAGAGAGGCCTTCACCGGTGAAGATCTACGGAGGAGACATATCTCCGGAGGCCTGCGCCACAGCCGTGGTCAATGTCAGGGAGGCAGGCCTCGCTGACACCGTCACTGTTGCCGAAGCTGATTTCTTCAACAGCCCGCCCCCTGCAGATGAGGGTACACTTATCATCAATCCTCCATACGGGCACCGCATTGGCACCAGTGACATGAGCGCGTTTTACGGTGCGATAGGCACAGTGCTTAAACATCAATACATGGGTTATAACGCCTGGATCTTGTCGGGTGACCAGGCCAGCCTCAAGTCTGTGGCACTTAAGCCATACCGTAAATTTGACCTGCTTAACGGCGATATTGAATGCCGCTTTGCGGGCTATGAACTCTACGGCGGAAGCAGGAAAAAAAACGGTGCAGACATACGTTAATACTAAATTAGCCGTTCCTCATTCAGCCTTGGTCAAAAAAAGAAGGTCATAGCTTAAATATTAATATCAGTATGTTGCCTATTAACAACAAACCCCTATTTTTGTTACTTGTTTTAGCTTTTGATACTTGCACAGAGGCCCGATGAGCTTTGATCTTGAAAATCTTGTGAGTGACCTTGATATCAGGGGTGCGGTCCTTTATTTTAAAGGAAATGTTGACTCAGAGGTTATCAACAAAGCTCTTGACCTGGTGGAGGGTAAGCTTCTCACGACACGTGAGACCCCCAGGCTAAGGAAAAAGGTTTATAACGTACTTGTGGAGAGCCTGCAGAACCTTTATCATCATGCGGACAATATTCCGAGGGGCTATCATGCATCCAGGCCTGACAGGTTCGGGCTGGTGGTGTTGGAAAAGCTCGGTAAGGGATACAGGATAACGACATGCAACTTTGTGGCTGCTGTGAGAGTAAAAGAGCTGGAAGAAAAACTGACAAGGATTAACCGTTCGACACCCGAGGAGATAAAGGAGCTCTACAAGGATATCCTTAATCACCAGGAGATAACGGAGAAGGGGCTCGGCGGACTGGGATTACTTGACATTGCAAGAAAGACCGGTCACAGAATCGATTTCAGGTTTAAAAGATATGACGACCTGAATACTGCCTTCCGGCTCAGTGCAGTGGTAGCTCCGGCTTAGGATAATTAACAAAAAACAGATAACTATGGAACCGATCATCATTGAAGGAACACCCAAAACCCCGTCAATAAAATTTGACGCCAAAGATGGAGTATTTGAAATTAAAGGCAGATCCATCCCGGAGAATTCCGTTGAGTTCTATAAGCCGCTGAATGAATGGCTTGATAATTATATGCAGATCCCGCTTGACAAGACGGTTGTGAATATCAGGCTGGAGTATTTCAACACCAGCTCCTCAAAATGTATCCTTGACGTCTTCAAGCGCCTGGAGTCTATTCACAGGTCAAAGCATGATGTGGAGATAAACTGGTTTTATGAGGAGGATGACGAGGACATGCTTGAGGCAGGCGAAGACTATGACTCCATTATCAAAGTGCCGTTCAAAATGATCGAGATTGTAGAATAATCCTTTGCCTGTAAGCAGAGAGATCGGTTGATTGATAAAACAGAGGGTGCCCACCACACGGCGGGCACCCTCTGTTATTTGTATCCCTCCGCGACTTGCCTTTACCTCTGCCGCCGGTCGCGGATGACTTTCCTGATCTTGTCAGATGATTCAAGAATTCTATGCAATACCCTGAAATAGAGTAATATATATAGAATAAGGGTCATGAACCAGATGACCCCGGTATTCACTGCAAGTGTTCTGACATATACGCCGAAGAGCTGTTTGCGGGGGGCATAGAAATGAGCCTTGACGAGAGGATTGACAGGGTCGAAAAAGATCTGGTCATAGTTCTGGTACAGCCGGTTCTTGTAGCGTTTGATCTTATTCTTTTCGTTGTCATTCCTTACGAACTCCTCCAGCGACTCGTTGGTATAGTGCTTCTTCATCGCGATGAAACCCTCCCTGTCGGCACGTTCGTATGCCATGATGCTCTGATCACGCGCTTCCACGGCATTCTTTGACACTTCAATGTAATATCTCCTGACTCTATCGATATAATCGCGGGCCGCCTCTATGCTTTCATGCGTTATTTCACCAGGATTTATCAGACTAAGATCGAAAGTAATGGCCGGGGTGAACCCAAGCTCCTCTTCAATTTCGTTATAAATAAGGGTCATGTCCTGACTGTCGGAATCATCGAGCCTCTCCCAGTCTATGTTGCTCTCAAGCCTCGATAGAATACTCTTCATCTCATTGTACCAGATATCTTTCTTGAATTTTGCAATGCTTATGACCTTGTCATACTGGTAAAACTTCTTTTCAAATCTGTTATTTATGAACTGGTCAACTGCCAGTGCCTCATAACCCCAGCGGGCTGCAATTATCTCCCCGTAAACCGGGATTGACACCGGTGATGAGATGTTTGGATTGAGCTTGTCATACTTGACTATGATGCCGCTGAGGATAATCTGGGGTATGACGAGGAAGGGAATGAGAATATAGATAGTCACAACAGTCTTGAAGCTGTCTGAGATCAGCAGGCCCATCATGTTGGAAGTAGCCCAGCAGCTGAAGAGCACCAGCCAGTATTCGAACCACATGCCCCTGATGCCGAAGATGGAGTTTCCAACGGCTACGAATGTGGCAGCCTGGATGGCGGATATCAGGAACTGTACGCCTATTTTCGAGAGCAGGTAACTGTTCCAGCTAAGGTTAAGAAAGGCCTCGCGCCGGAGGATCTTTCTGTCTTTGATTATCTCCTCTGCGCTGACCGTCAGTCCCATGAAAATGGCAACTATTACTG
>JBHEOU010000057.1:0-9733 GCA_046260645.1 Bacteroidales bacterium
ACCAGGAAATATTTCACATAGGTGTCATAAATTTCGGCGTACTGCTCCATGATAGAACCGTATTTCCGTGTGCGGGCCGGGTCAGCCTGAACCCATGAAGTGAACTCCTTCTCAAACGCCTCCTTGCGTTCAACAGCCTTCAGGTTGTCAAGGCTCTGAATCTCTCCAATCCATTTCTTCCATCCATTGGCCAGCCCGAACGATTTGCCCGAGTACTTCAGCCTTACGAGAGGGTCTACGGCCATTTCCTGCTCCATTATTGAGATCTTGCTGCCGCGTATCTCAACCTGCCTGGGATAGATGACATCCTTTAGCATCTTTATGTGATGTGACGGCGCATACTGCTGTGTCCGGCCCGGATACCCGAAGATCATGGTAAAGTCGCCCTCACTGACACCAGCCATTGATACGGGGAAATGGTACGCCGGTTTGTAGGGAACATTTTCGGACGAAAAGGCTGCCGGCTTGTTCTCATTGTCAGCATAAACCCTGAAGAGGGAGAAGTCGCCTGTGTGGCGCGGCCATACCCAGTTGTCAGTGTCGCCACCGAATTTTCCTATGGCTGAGGGAGGAGCCCCCACCAGCCTGACATCACGGAAGACCTCATTGACGATCAGGAAATACTGGTTGCCCAGGAAGAATGGCCTTACTGCCGCGAGGTAATGCGTTCCCGTGACTGCTTCTTTGCTGATGGCAGTCATATTGGCATTTATTGTCGCCTCCCGTTTCTCCTTGTCCATTTCTTCAGTGACACCCTCGAGCACCCTGTCAGTGACATCCTCCATCTGCTTGAGAATGGTCACCGTCAGCCTGGGGTTAGCCAGCTCTTCCTCCTGCGAGGCAGCCCAGAAGCCATCAGTAAGATAATCATGCTCAAGGGTGGAGTGGTTCTGAATAGACCCGTAGCCACAGTGATGATTGGTAATTATCAGTCCTTTGTCAGAGATGAACTCGCCGGTGCATCCCCCTCCGAACAGTACTACGGCATCCTTCATGGAGGCCTTATTGATGCTGTAGATATCTTCAGCAGTGAGTTTGAACCCGTTCTCCTGCATCAGCCTGATATTGTATTTTTCGATAAGGACGGGTACCCACATACCCTCGTCGGCAACTGCTGCCGGTGAGAAGAGCGCCACAAGCAGCGCAATAATGACAAGTCGTTTCATATCGTTTTAGATTTGTTTCCTGTGAAATATAGCAATTCATCGTAGAGATGGCTTACGGGCATCCCCACCACGTTGTAGTATGACCCCTCAATGAGTGATATGGCTCTCAGACCGATCCATTCCTGGATGCCGTATGCACCGGCTTTGTCATGAGGCCGGTAGTTCATTACATAATATGAGATCTCCTCCTCTTCCAGCTTCCTGAATGTAACGCCGGTGGTAACGGAGAAGAGGTGGCTTTTGGCACTGTCACGCAGGCATATCCCGGTGATAACCTCATGACGGCAGGCTGACAGGAGCCTGAGGAAGTGCATTGCTTCCGCGTCATTACGCGGCTTTCCCAGCACCGTTTCATTGCACCATACAACCGTATCCGCAGTAATGATTATCTGCCCGGGGCCTATCGCACCTGTCCAGGCGTCTGACTTGGCGGCGGCAACGAACTCAGCTATCTCCTTCCCCCGCAGATGACCGGGCCAGTGCTCGTCATAGTCAATGGTTGCCGTGCGGAATCTGAACCCGGCCTCCTCCAGCAGTTGCTTTCGCCTGGGCGATGCGGAAGCCAGAATAAGATCATAATCATGTAGTCCGTCAGCAATCATCCTAAAAGATTTTTCCAGAAGTGATGATTGCTCCTGCAACAAGGGAATAGAGAATTCCAAATAACATAATGAGCTTCATCAGCCTGCTGGCTGTATGGAAATGATGCTGCTCCTTTCCTGTAAGCACCCTATATATCACCAGTGTGAATGGTATCACCAGCAGGAATGAGATATAGGCAAGAGTTATCCTGTCATTGAGGTACCTGAACCAGACGAAGTACAGGAGAGCAACAGTGAACAGCGAAAGGATAATGACAACAGTCTTGCATGTTAACAGTCCTGATATGACGGGAAGGGTCTTTCTGCCTGTCTCCCTGTCGCCCTCACAGTCTTCCATGTCTTTGATTATCTCGCGTATGAGGTTTGTCAGGAAGGCAAAGAGAGCAAAGCCGCCCACCCAGTAAAAGAGGATGGCCACCCCCGGGAAACCGACTGCAACCTGTGAATAGTAGGCGTAGATGGGGGCTGCATCGTATACCACAACCAGCATCGGGACCATTGCCACGAGCAGGGCAACAATTATGTTTCCGATAAGGAACTGTCTCTTGTATGTTGCAGAGTAAAAATAGAGCAGGCCGGATATGAGGATGAAGAAGATGCCGAGCCAGAGGTAACCGATGCGGGCAGAGACATATGTGCCGAAAACCACACCGAGAATGTTCAGCACGTTGTGGTACATCATGGCCATCCGCCTGGTAATGGTGTTGCCCACGATGATCGACCCGCGGTTAATCAGGTCGGCGCGGATATCGAAATAATCATTGATGACATACCCTGCAGCAGTGATAAGGCAGGTTGCGACCACAAGTATCAGGAAATCAAACCATCCCAGCTGGAATGTCATATGGGTTACGATCAGCGGATCACCGGACAGTGTAACAGGTATGGCATTCAGCAAGGGTCTCAGGATGGCATACCTCATGAGCATCATTGTCATTGCCACCACCATGAGGTTTGGCAGCCTGACAAGCGTCATCACATCCCTTATCCTTTCACCATGAGAATGCTTCATGATCCATCCAGTTTTTGTGCAATCTGAGCGCCTGTTCAATCACGTCACGCACACATCCTTCTCCGCCCCGTTTGTCAGATATGTAAACGGCTACCTGCTTGATCTCACTGTCAGCGTCGGCCGGGCAGGCGGGCAGGCCAGCCATCTTCATCACGTTGAAGTCAGGAATGTCATCGCCCATGTAAAGAACATTTTTCAGATCTACATTCCACCGGGCAACAAGCTCCTTCATGCTCTCGCTTTTTGTCCTGGAATTGAGAAAAATATCCGTTACGCCTAGTGTCCTGAGCCGTTTGGTGTACTCCTTTGAACTGGCACCTGAGATCACCCCCACGCGGTATCCCTTTTTCACTGCCAGCTGAATGGCATAGCCGTCTCTGAGGTTGACTGTGCGCAGCGGCACGCCCCACAAAGAGAGGGCTATTGTCTGGGTCGACAGCACGCCGTCGATATCAAACACGAAGGCTTTTACGCCCCGGAGCTCCTCCTTGAAGTTGGTCATATGCTTTTCTTCTTGTAGTGACCGGCGATCATCCTGGTGACAAGCCGGTAAAATTTCTGGTATTCAGGTGAGAAAGATAGCAATTCGATATGACTTTTTATTGTGCCATGGTCATGTCTCACGGCAGGTCCGGTCTGTGCAGAGGCAGGTCCGTTGCGAAGTGCCTTTCTTACTGTCTCCTCCATCAGCGGGTGCAGCAGCGCAGGGTCAAAGCCTGCTGCAGAGGCAATGTTCTCGCCTGTCGTCATCATGAAATTCGAAAAGTTATTGGTAAAGACTGCCGCCACATGAAGGTGTCTTCTCTGTAATGAGTCACAGTCCCATGCTCCCGCCCCAATGCCGTTGCCTATTTCCCGTAGCATTTCGAGCGAACGGTTGTCAGTGGCTTCGATAAAGAACGGCACCTTACTGAGATCAGGAGGAAAACCTTTTGTAAAGGTCTGCAGCGGGTATAAAACGCCTGCATTCCTCTTTCTTCCGAGGGCTGACAGCGGTACGCTGCCGGCGGTATGTACTATCAGTGTGTCTCCGTTGATGCCCGCTGACGATGCAATCTCCGTTACAGCGGTATCGGTAACGGCAAGTATCAGTATGTCACAGTTGCCGGGTACAGACAGATCGGGCCGCCATTCCGCTCCAAGAGCTTCAGCCAGCGCCCGGGCGCTATCGCCTCCCGCTGACGCAACTGAAAGTATGCTGTGTCCCGCTGCCTTCAGTCCGGCAGAGAGCGACTCTGCAACATTTCCTGCGCCAATGAATGATATGTTGTATTTGGCCACTTTACATGAGGCTTGAGCAGTTCACTGCGCAACATCACTTACCGTATTCGTAAGCTGCAACATTCGTCACGTCGATCTGGTAGATCTTCGTATAACTGTAATAATATGAGTTGCCTGCGTTCATCAGGTAGTTGCATTCATAAAAATAGGGACCGGAGATAAGTATCTCCTCGCCCTGGCTGAACTTTGTAAGCTCGCTCATCCACTCTGAAGGATTGCAGAAATAAAAGATTGAATAGTTGTCGTAGATCGGTGAGAAACGGGCAGTCTTGGTATCGGCATCATAGGTGATGTAGACATGTGTCATTGCCAGAGTATCGAGTGCATCGCCATCGCATCCGCACTTCGGTTGTTTCTTGCAGCTTCCCGCCATTATGACACCCGTGATTATCAGGAGAGCAAGAATTATGTTAGCCAGTATACTGTTCCTTTTCATGAATTTGCCTTTTATCCACCTGCAAAATAACGCTAATTTTCCGTCTCTGCAAAAAAGAAAGCCGGATGAATAATCAACCGGCTCATCTTCAAATTGTTCGTAAATCACGCCTGGGCAGTAGGTCCGCCAAAGGTGATCGGCATAACCGGTCCGGATCCCTTCACCTCGCGGATAGGGCCGTGAACGGCCTCATACTTTGAGATGTTGTCACTGAGGGCAGCCACAAAACGCTTGGCATGCTCAGGTGTAAGGATGATCCTTGACTTTACCTTCGACTTGGGTACGCCGGGCATTATACGTATGAAATCAATGACAAACTCTGCGGGTGAGTGAGTGATGACTGCCAGGTTCGAATAAACGCCCTCGGCGATCTCTTCGCTCAGTTCAATATTAAACTGGCTCTGGTTCTTGTTCTCTGCCATAATTATGATGTTTAATCCTGTTCAACCTCGCTGGTGCTCTGTCCGGCATGAACAAGTGATTCATAGTCGTCAAGGGAACCCACGATGATGTTATTGTACTCCCTCAGGCCCGTTCCGGCCGGGATAAGATGTCCGACGATAACATTCTCCTTCAGTCCTTCCAGGAAGTCAACCTTACCCAGGATGGCTGCTTCGTTCAGTACCTTGGTGGTCTCCTGGAATGAAGCTGCCGAGAAGAAGCTGTTTGTCTGCAGCGCGGCGCGGGTTATACCCTGCAGCACCTGCTGCGAGGTTGCCGGAACAGCATCTCTTGCCTCTATCAGCTTGAGGTCACGGCGCCTTAGCAATGAGTTTTCGTCTCTCAGCTTGCGGGCGGTTATCACCATCCCTGCCTTCAATGTCTGGCTGTCACCCGGCTCAAGCACTATCTTCTTGCCGTAAACCCAGTCGTTTTCATCCATGAATTCCAGCTTGTCAACAATCTGTCGTTCAAGAAACTTGGTGTCACCCGGATCAATGATCTCCACCTTGCGCATCATCTGTCTGACGATGATCTCAAAGTGCTTGTCATTGATCTTCACTCCCTGGAGACGGTATACCTCCTGGATCTCATTGACAATGTACTCCTGAACTTTTGTCGGGCCTTTGATGGCAAGTATGTCAGAAGGCGTTATGGCGCCGTCAGATAGCGGTATGCCAGCTCTGACGTAGTCATTCTCCTGAACAAGGATCTGCTTAGAGAGCGGCACAAGATACTTCTTCATCTCTCCTGATTTGGAGGTGATGGTTATCTCCCTGTTACCCCTCTTGATCTTGCCGTAGGTCACCTCGCCGTCAATCTCGGTCACTATGGCCGGGTTCGACGGGTTACGGGCCTCAAAGAGCTCAGTGACACGAGGCAGGCCACCGGTGATGTCACCTGACTTGCCCACTGCCCTTGGTATCTTCACAATGGTATCGCCGGCATCAACAACCTTATTGAGGTCAGTCACCAGGTGAGCTCCCACAGGCAGGTTGTATGATTTGATCTCCACTCCTTCGGGGGACATGATCTTGATGGTCGGGTTCTTGGTCTTGTCCCTGCTCTCAATGATCACCTTCTCCTTGAAGCCTGTCTGTTCATCGGACTCTTCACGGAAGGTCACCCCTTCAATAAGGTAATCAAATGCCACTTTACCTGCCACTTCAGAGATGATGACGGCATTGAACGGATCCCATTCGCAGATGAGTTCACCCTTCTGCACCTCCTGGTTGGCCTTGATATAAAGCTTGCTGCCGTAAGGTACGGTGTGTGTCGTCAGGGCAATACCTGTCTTCTTGTCAATGATCCTCAGTTCACCCAGTCGTCCGATGACCACATCCACCTTACCCTTCTCCAGGTCTTTCTTGGAGACGGTCCTCACCTCCTCGATGACGGCTATACCACCGTATCTTGCAATGAGGCTTGATTCCGTGGTGATGTTCGAAGCTGTTCCACCCACGTGGAATGTACGGAGGGTAAGCTGGGTGCCCGGCTCCCCGATACTCTGGGCAGCTATCACACCGGTTGCCTCACCCTTCTGGACCATCCGGCCCGTGGCCAGGTTGCGGCCGTAACACTTGGCGCAGACACCCTTCTTCGATTCGCAGGTGAGAACCGAACGGATCTCAACCTGTTCAATGGGCGAATCGTCTATGCGGTTTGCAACATCCTCGGTTATCTCCTCCCCGGCAGAGGTAATAAGCTCGCCGGTAAGAGGGTTATAGATGTCATGGACTGTTGTGCGTCCGAGGATCCTTTCATAGAGTGACTCCACGATCTCCTCGTTGTTCTTGATGGCTGTTGCCACCAGTCCGCGCAGCGTACCGCAGTCTTCTTCATTTATGATCACATCCTGTGACACGTCTACGAGCCGGCGGGTAAGATAACCTGCGTCAGCTGTCTTCAGTGCGGTGTCGGCCAGACCCTTACGTGCGCCGTGGGTTGAGATGAAGTACTCAAGCACCGAGAGTCCCTCCTTGAAATTCGAGAGGATGGGGTTCTCAATGATCTCCGACCCTGATGAGCCGGACTTCTGAGGCTTGGCCATGAGGCCCCTCATGCCTGAGAGCTGGCGGATCTGCTCTTTCGAGCCCCTGGCGCCTGAGTCAAGCATCATGTAGACCGAGTTGAAACCCTGCTTGTCGTTTGACAGCTGCTTCATCAGGCTCTGCGTAAGACGGGCGTTCACATGTGTCCATATGTCAATGATCTGGTTATACCTTTCATTGTTGGTAATGAAGCCCATGCTGTAGTTGGAGAGCACCTCTTCAACCTGCTCGTAACCCTCCTGGACGAACATCTCCTTCTCCTGTGGTATGATGACGTCATCAAGGTTGAATGACAGGCCGCCGGTGAATGCCATGCGGAACCCGAGGTCCTTGATGTCATCAAGGAAGTCTGCGGTCTTGGCCGTGCCGGCCTTCTTCAGTACGTTGCCGATGATATCCCTTAGCGATTTCTTTGTCAGGAGCTCGTTGATGAACCCAACCTCCTCAGGCACGAACTCATTGAAGAGCACGCGGCCTACGGTAGTTTCTATCAGATGATTGACCTTCTGTCCGTCAACCACGTCATCAACCTTTACCCTGATAATGGCGTGCAGGTCTACCTTACCCTCGTTGTGCGCAATACGTACCTCCTCATGCGAATAGAATACTGATCCTTCGCCCTTGACCTTAATGCTCTCGGTGCTCTTTCGTGCCTTGGTTATGTAATATAATCCGAGGACCATGTCCTGTGAAGGAACAGTGATAGGTGCGCCGTTGGCCGGGTTCAGGATGTTGTGCGAAGCCAGCATCAGCATCTGTGCCTCAAGTATGGCAGCATTCCCCAACGGAAGGTGAACAGCCATCTGGTCACCGTCGAAGTCGGCGTTGAATGCCGTACAGACAAGCGGGTGAAGCTGGATAGCCTTGCCTTCTATGAGCTTGGGCTGGAAGGCCTGTATGCCGAGCCTGTGAAGGGTCGGGGCACGGTTGAGCATGACGGGATGACCCTTGAGAACATTCTCGAGTATGTCCCACACAACAGGATCCTTGCGGTCAACGATCTTCTTGGCACTCTTGACGGTCTTGACGATACCGCGCTCAATGAGCTTGCGTATCACAAAAGGCTTGTAGAGCTCGGCTGCCATGTCTTTGGGGATGCCTGTCTCATGAAGCTTAAGCTCCGGACCGACGACGATCACCGAGCGTGCCGAATAGTCAACCCTCTTACCGAGGAGGTTCTGACGGAAGCGTCCCTGCTTGCCCTTGAGGCTGTCTGAGAGCGACTTCAGAGGCCTGTTGGCGTCAGTCTTGACGGCATTGGCCTTGCGCGAGTTGTCAAAGAGCGAGTCGACAGCCTCCTGGAGCATCCTCTTCTCATTGCGGAGGATAACCTCGGGGGCCTTGATCTCAATAAGTCTCTTGAGACGGTTATTGCGTATTATCACCCTGCGGTACAGGTCGTTGAGGTCGCTGGTGGCAAAACGGCCACCATCAAGAGGTACGAGAGGCCTCAGCTCCGGCGGAATGACCGGAACGATCTTCACGATCATCCACTCAGGCCTGTTTATGTTCTTTGACTCCCTGAAAGCCTCGACAACCTGCAGCCTTTTGAGAGCCTCGCTCTTGCGCTGCTGTGATGTCTCCGTGTTGGCCCGGTGACGCAGCGAATAGGAGAGCTCATCAAGGTCTAGCTTGTTCAGCAGACTGTAGAGAGCCTCGGCTCCCATCTCGGCAATGAACTTGTCAGGATGGTCATTATCAAGATACTGGTTCTCTTTCGGCAGCGTCTCAACGATCTCCATATACTCCTCCTCGGAGAGAAAATCGAGGTATTTAACGCCGTCAACGGCCTTTACGCCAGGATTGATGACAACATACCTCTCATAATAGATGATGCTGTCAAGCTTCTTTGTAGGCAGGCCCAGCAGGTAACCGATCTTGTTCGGCAGCGACCTGAAGTACCATATATGAGCCACGGGCACCACCAGTGAGATGTGTCCCATGCGCTCGCGCCTGACTTTCTTCTCCGTAACCTCCACGCCGCAGCGGTCGCAGACGATACCCTTGTAGCGTATCCTCTTGTACTTTCCGCAGTGGCACTCATAGTCCTTGACCGGGCCGAAGATCCTCTCGCAGAAGAGGCCGTCACGTTCAGGCTTATAGGTACGGTAGTTTATTGTCTCAGGCTTCAGGACCTCGCCGCTCGACTTGTCAAGTATCTCTTCGGGCGATGCCAGCCCTATCGATATCTTCGTGTAGCTGGTCTTCTGTTTGTTATCCCTTCTGAATGACATATATTTTATCTTTTTTTACTATTTGTGTACCCGGCTTAATTACTCAAGGTTGATGCTCAGTCCCAGCCCGCGCAATTCATGCAGAAGCACGTTGAGCGACTCGGGGATGCCCGGCATGGGCATCGGTTCACCCTTGACAATAGCCTCGTATGCCTTGGCCCTTCCAATCACGTCATCAGACTTGATGGTGAGTATCTCCTGGAGTATGTGTGCCGCACCGAAAGCTTCCAGCGCCCATACCTCCATCTCTCCGAACCTCTGACCACCAAACTGTGCCTTACCTCCGAGAGGCTGCTGGGTGATGAGTGAGTATGGCCCAATTGAACGGGCATGCATCTTGTCATCAACCATGTGGCCCAGCTTGAGCATGTATATCATACCCACGGTGGCCGGCTGGTCAAACCTCTCACCGGTGCCACCGTCATATAGATAGGTGGTGCCGTTGCGTGGTATTCCTGCCTCTTCCGTCAGTTCATTGATCTGGTCCTGTCTCGCGCCATCGAAGATGGG
>JBHEOU010000058.1:0-9601 GCA_046260645.1 Bacteroidales bacterium
TATCAGTTCCTATACCCGAAAAACACTTCGGGTTCATACCCGGTTCAGATTACAATCTGTTCAGCTACGAGGAACTGATAGACTATCTCGTGAAACTTGACAGGGCCTCTCCGATGGTCAGCATGGAAGAGATAGGCACCAGCCCGATGGGAAGAAAGATGTACATAGCATTCATCTCATCTGAGAAGAATATAAAGAACCTGCCAGAGCTGCGTGAGATAAACAGGGAGCTGGCACTTAACCCGTCCCTTTCTGAAGCCCGAAGGAAAGAGTACCTGGCTGACGGCAAGGTCTTCTTCCTTGCCACCCTCTCAATGCACTCATCAGAGGTAGCCCCGTCACAGGCTGCACCTCTCATTGCATACCAGCTGGTCACATCCGCCGATCCCCTGGTAAAAAAGTACCTTGATGATGTTGTCTACATGATGGTGCCCAACCATAACCCTGACGGTATGGATCTCATTGTCGAGAACTATAAGAAATACAGGGGCACACAGTATGAGGGGGCCTCGCTGCCGCAGGTCTATCACAAGTATGTGGGACATGATAACAACCGTGACTTCATCAGCCTCACTCAGGAGGACACGAAGGCTATTGCGCGCATCTGCAACCTCGACTGGTTTCCGCAGGTGATGGTTGAGAAGCACCAGATGGGCTCAACGGGGATCCGCTATTTTGTTCCGCCGGCACATGATCCTATTGCCGAGAATGTTGACGGTGAGCTCTGGTCATGGACCGGCGTCTTCGGAACCAATATGCTGCGTGACCTGACAGGTGCCGGTCTCACCGGGGTGGGACAGAAAACCATTTTCGATATGTACTGGCCGGGCTCAACGGAGACCTGCATCTGGAAGAATGTCATCGGCATGCTCACTGAAGCAGCCAGCGTTCGTGAGGCATCACCCATTTATATCGAGCCCAATGAGTTGCAGGCCAGCGGAAAGGGGCTCGCAGAGTATGACAAGAGCATCAACTTCCCCGTACCGTGGACTGGCGGATGGTGGCGACTGGGCGACATCGTCAGGCTTGAGATCGAATCGACTCTCTCCATCATAAAGACTGCCTCCCTGCACCGGAGTGACATCCTCCGCTTCAGAAACGAGATCTGCCGCAGGGAGGTGGAGAGAGGCCGCAGCGAGCCGCCTTACTATTATGTGGTGCCGGCCGGACAGGCTGACCAGAGCGAACTCATCCGTTTCGTCAACCTGATGAGGGAGCATGGCGTCACCGGATACCGGCTCACGGAAGATCATACCCTTGACGGCACCAACCTTAAGTCAGGCGACTTTGTCTATCCTCTGGCACAGCCTTTCAGGGCTTTTGTAAAGGAGGTGATGGAGAAGCAGGAGTTCCCTGTCAGACATTACACCCCCGGCGGAGATGTGATAAGACCGTATGATGTGACAAGCTGGTCACTGCCTCTTCACAGAGGACTGAAATCATATGAGATCATGTCAAGAGACCTTGCTTTTGAAAGCAGGATAAAGCCTTTTGAAGAAGAGTATGCTCCCCTGCAGCAGAGTTACCGGCTGCCGGCAATCTTCCCCGTTACAAGCAACGGCAGCTTCATGGCTGCCTTCATGGCTGCCGGGAAAGGCATGAAAGTGAGTCGTCTTGACAGTGAAGTGCAGATTGAAGACAAAATACTCGGAAAAGGCAGCTTCGTAATTAACGGAGGTGATGCGTCAGTGCTGGGCACCATTGCAAAAGAGGTATTAACGGAGCCTGTTTACGCAGGCGGTTCAGGCAAGCTCCCGGCAACAGAGGTCACCATTCCGCGGATTGCACTCGTGGAGACATATTTCAGTGACATGGACGCCGGATGGACCCGATACCTCTTTGACACATACAGTCTGCCCTATGAGATTATCCGTCCGGGCGAGTTTGCTGATGCAGATCTCGAAGGAGAGTATGACATTATTATCTTCCCCAACTCTCAGAAGAATATTCTCATGACCGGCAAGCCCGGCTCCGATGGCGGAGCATACATGAGCAGCTATCACCCTGACTACCAGAAGGGAATGGGCAAGAAGGGATTTGAAAAGCTGTTGCTCTTCATCAACAACGGCGGCATGGTCATATCATGGGGACAGTCGACTGATCTCTTCACCGGCCTCCTGGAGATGACGGCAGATGATGCAACTAAAGGGTTTATGTTGCCATTTGCCAATACGGCCGACCAGGCAAGAAAGGATGGCCTCAGCATCCCCGGGGCCCTTGTGCGCATCGGGCTGAAGGAGGATCATCCTCTCACTTACGGCATGCCGGCATCGGCAGGTGTCTTCTACAGGGGCAACCCCTTATTCACAACCACCGTTCCCAGGTTTGACATGGACCGCAGGGTCATAGGACATTTTCCCGAGAAGGGTATACTGCTCAGCGGTTACTGCGAGAATGAGGAGCTTATGGCGAACAGGCCGGCAATGATATGGCTCAGGAAAGGCAAAGGACAGCTTGTTCTATACAGTTTCAATCCGCAGTTCAGGGCATCGACACAGGGGGCATACAAGCTGCTCTTCAATGCGCTTTTCCTGCCTCCGGCTGAGTAGCAGGAGAATTCATTCTGTAAATCAGATAATCAGTTATATATATATCACTCCAGCCGGCGCATTAACGCAAACAGGAAAGAACAATTAAATCAGGCTCCAGGGCTTCCTGTAATCGTAATGCAGGAGCTTAGCTTCTGCGCCGTCTGCATCATCAACAAATGTTTCAGATGAGGGATCCCAGCTGATACTCCTTCCCAGCTCAACTGCAATATTGCCCAGTGTGCAAACTGTACAGCTTCTGTGGCCGGTCTCAACCGGCACTACCGGTTCTGTACGTTTCCGGACCGCTTCGACAAAGTCTGTCAGGTGCGGTATCTTCGTTTCATAGGGCCCTTCGTCAGCAGAAGCGGCAGGTGGCGGAGGCACCAGGTCCGGGTCGGACGAGGCGAAATGCCCCCGTGATATCTCCAGCCATCCACTGTCGCCATTGAATCTGACCCCCTTGGTCCTCTTTTCGTCAAAAGGCTCAGAGGTCATGACAACACCGCTGGCATATTTCCATTTAATAAATTCTGAACCGTCGCCGATGGGCGAAATCTCCACCGGTCCGCTGCCGTCCATTCCCAGTCCCCACTGGGCAACGTCGAACATATGTGCACCCCAGTCGGTCGTGAAGCCGCCGCCCATCTCCTTGTACCATCGCCATCCGCCCCAGAATTTCTCGTCCATTGGCGGATCAAGCGAAATAGGAGGATTCAGCTCCTTATTGTAATGTATGCTTGCAGGCAGCGGCCCGAGCCAGAGATCCCAGTTTAGATCCGCCGGAAGCGGCTCTTCAGGAAGGTTATAGGGTGTCGGGGGAGCTCCCACATAGGCATTTATAGACGTGACAGTGCCGATGGCTCCTGTCTGAACAAGCCTGACTGCATGCTGGAAATTAGGGTCGGAACGCTGCTGGCTGCCTACACCCAGAATCTTTCCTGTTTCACGGACAGTGGCGCGCAGCTGCTGCCCTTCATAAATGGTAAAGGTCATAGGCTTCTCAAGATAGACATCCTTGCCTGCTCTCAGCGCAGCTATGGCGATCATTGCATGTGCATGATCCGGAACAGCAATGACAACAGCGTCAATATCCTTTCTTTCAAGCAGGTCATCATACTTTTCAAATGATACCGCCTTTATCTTTTTACCGGCTCCGGCATAATATTCATTGACCCGGTTCTCGAACCGTTTCCGCTTTATGCCATACACATCACAGCCAGCCAGCACCTCAACATCAGGTATCCGCATGAAGCCGTCAAGCAGGTACATGGCCTGCTGTCCCAGCCCTATGAAGCCGAGCCTGATGAGGCCGGATGTTTTACGGCCCTGCCCTGTCCTGCCGCAGCCGAGGGATGGTATTATCATAACTCCGGCAAATCCGGCCGTAGAAGACCCAATAAAATCCCTTCTTGAAATAGTTTTCCTACTTTTGTTCATCTGGATTAATTTTATACTAAGATATAATATAAATGAGCAGAAAAACAAACCGTTACCTCTAATGAAAATTCTGATAATAGAAGATGAGCCCAGGGTAGCCTCCTTCATCAAGGAAGGGCTTGAAGAGAAGGAGTATGAGACGGAGGTGGCATTTGACGGGCTGTCAGGAGAAAAGGCGGCTTTGGAGCCTGGCATTGACATGGTTATCCTTGACCTGATTATCCCCGGAAAAAGCGGAATTGAGGTATGCAAAAGCATAAAATCAGTGAATCCTGATCTTCCTGTTTTGATGCTGACCGCTCTTGGCACCACAGCCGACAAGGTTACCGGGTTTGATGCCGGTGCCGACGACTATCTTGTCAAGCCTTTCGACTTCCCCGAATTACTGGCAAGGATCAAATCTTTGCTTAAAAGAAAAACCCCTGTTTCTCAGCAGCCGGAATCACTGAAGGTGGCGGATCTTGAACTTGATCTCCGCAGGATGGTAGCAATACGAGGAGGCCGTGTGATTGAACTTACTGCCAAGGAATTTGCCCTTCTTGAATACTTTATGCGTAACAGGGGGAGAGTCCTCTCGCGCGTTGACATATCGGAGAAGGTCTGGGAGATATCCTATAATACAGGTACAAATGTTGTTGAGGTCTATGTCAATATCCTCCGGAAAAAGATAGACAGGGATTTTGAACCCAAATTGATTCATACCAGGATTGGCCTGGGATATATCTTCACTGACCAGTAATGAAAATACGCCAGAAACTAACGCTGCAGTTCTTCCTTATGGCAGGAATAATGTTGGTGCTTTTCTCCATGACCGTTTATGTTTCATCGGCCAGGTACAGGCGCGACGATTTCTTCCAGAGGCTGGAGAGCAGGGCGAACAGTACCGCCAGGATGCTGATTGAGCTTGAGGAGATTGATGCGGAGCTGCTCAGAAAGATCGAAGAGGATAATCCTGTCAGCCTGCCCGATGAAAAAATAATAATCCTCGATAATAATAATTATGTCGTTTATACGACTGATACCCGTAATGTTATATTGTATGATGAGGAGCTCCTTGACAGGATTAGAATCTATGGCAAAGTCAGGACACGCAGCGGCAGGTATGAGCTGATGGGAGTGCTCTTTGCCGAAGATGATGACAGGTTTGTGGTCCTCTCTGCCGCAAGGGATATCTTTGGAGTCGATAAGCAGAAGAATCTCAGGATGGCACTCCTGCTCCTGAACGGTCTCTTCCTCCTTCTTTATTACCCTGCGGGATGGCTTCTGGCGGCCAGAGCCTTCTCTCCCATCTCGAGGGTTGTCGAGAGGGTTAAGGAGATATCAATTACAAGTCTTAATCTGCGGCTCGATGAAGGTAACGGCAAAGATGAACTTGCCCATCTGGCCCACACCTTCAACCTTATGCTGGAAAGACTCGAGACTGCTTTCGCAGTGCAGAAGGACTTCATCTCAAACGCATCACATGAGCTCCGCACCCCGCTGACGGCGATCACGGGACAGCTTGATGTGCTGCTGATGAAAGAGCGCTCAACAGAAGAGTACCGCGATGCAACCGTTGAAGTACTTGAAGACATTAAGAACCTCAACAGGCTTATAGACAGGCTTCTGCTTATGGCACATGCAAGTTCCGAAAGCGCAAAGACCGGCTTCCGGGAGGTAAGGATTGATGAAATCCTATGGCAGTCACGTGATGAGCTGCTGAAGTACGAACACGGTTATACTGTAAACATATCCCTTGACGAATCCATCTCTGACATAGAGAACATGATGGTTCTGGGTGATGACCAGCTCTTAAGGTCAGCAGTAACCAACATAATGGAAAACGGATGCAAATACTCCCCTGACAAATCGGTTGACGCTGATCTAAGTTTCTCCGGCAACAGGTTGTCAATCAAATTTAAAGACAGGGGGCCAGGCATAGCTGAGGCCGACATAGAGCGGATCTTTGAACCCTTTTACCGCGGCACGGTGGCGGGAAGTATCAAGGGTCACGGCATAGGCTTGTCTCTTGCAAAAAAAATAATTGAAATACACCAGGGAGAGATTTCTGTTGTTTCAAAGCCGGGCATAGGCACGGAAATATCCATATCACTTCCGCCTGCGTCATCTACATAAATTACAGGCAGATTTCACTCAGGCATGGCGCCACCCTTGTGGATATCAAGCTGACCATCCTCAGGCAGCTTTTAGCCTTGCGCCACCAGAGCAGATATTAAGCAGCTATCACCAGGTCAGGCTTGAATTCTGCGGCACTAATGCAGATTTTAATAGGAATTTAATACGGATTTAATTTCTTCTTTATCCCGCTGCAATACCTTGCAGCGCCGGGAGAGAGTCAACACAGGGAATCTTTTACCTGGAAGACTGGTATCAAAGGCATCCGCTTCAACAATGCGGAGCAAAATAAATTAGTATCTGTTGATCAGTATTCTGTTTTTTAATTCTGTCAGGAGGTGCGGGGTGCCGCACCTCTTTTTTTCTGCGGCAAAGCCTATGCTGCCGGCTTGTTCTTCTGTGTGTGGAAATAGGTGAGTCCGTTCAGCTCTATCATACTGACAAGCTCCAGTCCAACCTCCTTCAGGAGACTGGTAACAGTTCTCTTTGTCAGGTACCTGTTCGTCTTCGAGTCAATGAAGCTGTACATCCTGTTAATGAAGGGGATTCTCGACTCAATGCCGTTCTCATAGGCTTCGGCCTTCTCCGAATCCTGCCTGGACAGGTTGCTGTATTTATCCGAAAAACCGCTCTGTGCCTTGTTGTCTACAAAACACCCGATGAAATTACTGTTGTTGGGAAGAAGATCCTTTATCTGTTTGAGAAAGTCCCGTATCTCCCTTACATGATTAAGCTGCCTCAGGGTAATGACCGTCTGTATTCCCCTCATATCCTCGGCATCATAAAAATAGTGACGCGATGAAGGGATTACCAGCATTCCCGACTCCCTTATCGGGCCGAGGCGGTCAAGGTAATCGATCAGGCTCTGACGTACTTCAATATCAAGCTCATCAAAAAGATGAATAAGCCCGCTGTCCCTTAATGACAATTTCCTCGGGCTTACCTTGATGATGGACTGGTCTCTGACTACGTCTGAATTTAAACCGATCACTCCTTTACCTGTTATCTTTTCTATATCCTTTCTCATGCAATTTCTGTGCCACTCTCTTTAAATAATATCCGGCAGACGGAAATTAACATGACGAAGATATTGACTGTTTATAATAACACCTAAGCTATTTTGATGTTCATATGACACTCTTTGACTAACGGACGAAAAACGAAGATATGCAAAATAAAAGAACAAGTCAACTAAATATTTCAGGAGGTTTTCTGTCCGGAACCGGGAAGGGTCATAGCCCCTCTGGCAAGGCGCCGTTGCCCTGCCGGAGGCTTGAAAATCAGCGTTTAATGCGGAATTCGCTATAGCCCGCCGGCGGATGCTCGGTTACCTTTGCTGAATCGACAAACCCCACCCCCGGACCCTTCCGGCACCAGGCGGCAAACTCTGCAAGCTGCTCCCTGGTACCCTCGGCTTCGATAGAGACGCTTCCGTCAGGGAGATTCTTCACATATCCGGTAATATCTCTTCTCAATGCCTCACGGGCTGCACTCCACCGGAAGCCCACACCCTGAACCATCCCGGTGACATGTATCCTGTAAAGAATTTTATTTTCTGGTGACATCAGGCAAGCGAGATTTGAGCAGATGAAAGTATTTTTTGAATTTCACCCCCAATTTAAGCTAAATTTACACATTTTCCGACTGGATCCAGTCACAGCCGGTCAGGTTCAAATAATTAAGATGATAATCCGTATAAAAAAACAGTTGGGGAGGATGAGGAAGAGATGGAAAATAATTATTGCAGCATCCGGAGTAATTCTCTTCATCCCGTTGTTTTTCATCTTCTCTGTCTACGCGGGCATCCTGGGAAGACTGCCGGGCAAGAAGGATCTTCTTAATTACAAGAACACTACAGCCTCCGTTGTTCTGTCTGCTGAGGGGGAGATTATCGGCAAATTCTATTCTGAGAACAGAACAGAGGTATTATCGGACGAGGTACCCCGTCACCTGACCGATGCGCTGGTGGCAACCGAGGATGCCCGTTACTACGACCATTCCGGTATCGATTCTAAGTCTGTCTTCAGGGTCTTTTTCAAAACCATCCTCTTTAACGACAGGAGTTCAGGAGGTGGAAGCACACTCACGCAGCAGCTGGCAAAAAACATGTACGGCAGGAAAGATTACCTCATTCTCCCGCTTTTTCTGAACAAGACCCGGGAGGCGCTTCTGGCGCGCAGAATTGAAAAAGTCTATTCCAAGGAAGAGATACTGACTCTTTACCTTAACACCGTCTCCTTCGGTGAAAACCTGTATGGAATAGAGGCTGCATCACAAAGGTATTTCAGTAAAAAGACTGCTGATCTCAATATTGAGGAGGCAGCTGTCCTTGTAGGTATGCTTAAGGCTAACACCTCCTTTAACCCGCGCCTCTATCCTGTCAACGCCCTTAACAGAAGGAACGTGGTTCTGAAACAACTGGAAAAATACGGTTATATGGAGACGTACCTGGCCGATTCCCTCTCCGCCTTGCCGCTTAAGCTCAATTACAATAAGACCGATCTTTCTGGTCCGGCTGATTATTTCATGGTAAGGGTGAGGAACGAGGCTGACCGCATTCTCCGTGAGATCACCTGGCATCAGGGCAGCAGCTGGGATATTGAAAGGGACGGACTAATAATCAACACTACACTGAGCATCACGTTGCAGCGGTCTGCCAGCCAGGCCTTCGCGACCCATATGGCAAAGATGCAGAAAAGGCTTGACAACCAGTATCGCACCTCGTCGGGTAAGAGGGCCCTGAAGTCGATCCCGGACAGCCTCAGGCAGATGATGACAACGCTGCACGCAGGTCTGCTTGCCCTTGATCCGGCAACCGGTGCTGTCAGGGCCTGGGCCGGAGGGATCGACTTCAAGGCACAACCATATGATCAGATACTGGCACGGAGACAACTCGCATCGGTCTTCAAGCCTTTCATCTTTGCGGCAGCCCTGGAAGAGGGAATGGATCCATGCCGCTACCTCGACAATGACTCTGTGACACTGTCCGGCTTCAACGACTGGAGTCCGGAAAACTACAACCACTCATACGGAGGCAAGTATTCTCTTGCAGGTGCCCTGGCTCAATCGATGAATATCCCTACGTTCAGCCTCTTTATGCTGATCGGCTTTAACCAGGTTGACAGACTGTGGAAAAAGATGGGATTCACATTCCCCCTGGTTGATACACCGTCTCTGGCTATGGGCATAGCCGAGGCGAGCATCCTCGAGGTGGCGCTGGCCTATGCCTCATTCGCCAATGGCGGGCTCACGGTCACTCCACGCTATATTGAGTCGATCATGGCATCTGACGGAAGGCTTCTTTGGCAGAGCCCTCCTCCTGCCGGGGGAGAGCGGGTATTGTCAGAAAGATCAGCCCTTCTAATGGGTGCAATGATGCAGAAGGCCATCAGGGAGGGAACCGGCTCTTCAGTGTACAGTGTCTATGGCGTGAAAATCCCCCTCGCCGGTAAGACAGGCACCTCACAGAACTATGCCGACGCCTGGTTTGCCGCCTTTAACCCCGGCCTTGTGATTGT
>JBHEOU010000059.1:0-3039 GCA_046260645.1 Bacteroidales bacterium
CTTTTTCCTGAGAGTCCAGGGGGTGTCGCCCGAGATACTCATTTCAACCACACTGTCAATCATGAAGATAAGCTCATCATAGATCGGTTCCGAGGAGGTGCGTGAATAGAAGGAGATTGTGTCTGCAACCGGATTGTTCACATATATTGACAGGACTGTCTCATTCTTGTCCGGGATGATGCCCGACCTTGCCGAGAGAACGTTCTCAAAAGCTGATGATGATGTTATGGTCCACGGGTATTCAGGTCTCTGTATCCACGGGAAGACGTCAAACCTGTTGAACTCCCAGGTTTCCCGGGTCTTACCCGTGCTTAATGACCACGCGCCCTCTGCTTCATAATATCCGCAGACGAACCTGACATTGTACGGGATAACAGTTCCTGATAAAGCAAGATCAGAGATAAGCGCCTCGAAGCTTACCGACTTTTCTTCTCCCGGCGCAATGACGCCGGTCGGCAGTTCAGATTCCTGCAATGACAGCAATGGACCTGAAGGGGTGATTGTTACATGGCCACTTGCAGCCGATGAGCCTTCGTTTTTAACCTTTACGATAAGGTTTATCGTTTCTCCCGGATCAGGCAGGAAGTTGGCGTAGCCTGTATTTGAATCATCATGCACGGAAGATAGTATCTTCAGTTGAGGTGCATGAAGGGTCATGTCGATGCCGAATTTATACTGCTTGGTGTTGTCCGTAAGGGTCAGCAGGAGGGAAGCCAGTTCCCCGTCCTCAACCTGATCGGAAACACTGAATATGAAATCTCCCAGGATGGTGAAGGATGCTCCCGGGAGAAGTGATCCTATTGATGCTGTTGCCGATTCGATGGTAATCATGTCGGAGGTTGTCGATATCCCTGCCTGAATTTGCACTGATTCACTCTGACCTAAGTTTTTTAAAGTCACCACGAGCCTGATAGTCTCCCCGTACTCAGCTATGCCGTTGCCGTTTCCTCCAAAATCATCAAGAACAGTATTCTCAACCGTGAGAAATGCACCAGGAACAGCACCGAAATAGATCGTCTTTATGAATGGCAGCTTGTTCTGACCTGTTATCACAAGCAGGCATGAGTCTTTCACACCTGGAGGTATGGCAAGGGAAATACTCCCTGAAGGGCTGACGAATCTGGCATCCCAGAGATTGTCAAAGTCAGAGAGCGCAGCGTAGGAGAAGGGATCTGCAAAAAAGCTGAGTGAAGTAAGTTCCTGTGGTATAGTACCGGGGATCTCCACGTTAAATTGCTCTGGCCGTCCGATAACCGGAGACAGTGACGGATCACCGAGCAGAATATATGTCTCCCAGTAGTATTTCTTGCGGGGACTTGTGCTGGCAGAAACCGACAAATTTCCGGAGAAGTTTATCTGACCCATGGTGTGGTACCATTGACCAGGTGGCTCTTCGTGAGTGTGGAAGAGTCTGTCGAAGGCACCGATCCCGGATGTCTCATATGTCACTTCCAATTCCGGGGTGCCGGGACCAACGGCCCAGAAGAAGTCATCAACCCAGTATGAGTCATTTGTGCAACCAATGTACCCGATTGCACCCTTGTCGCTTGCGTTCACCATCGACGTTCCGAAACAGGGCGTGACATTGATCTGCGCAGTACGGCATGCATTGGCTATTATCAACGGATATTCATTCGCGTTTGTCAGGCCGTTGACCATTGATGCCCTGAACTGAGGGTCGCTGAACCCGGCAGCCTCGCCGTGCCCGGTGTAGTTGAGGATGGATAGTCCTTTGTTGAAAAGTGTCTTCAGTGAGTCATCCTTAAGCTGTGCCTCCGGGTATAGCCATCCTACAGCATTCAGAGAGGTGTCCTTGCCAAGGTAAGTATTGTAAATGTATTTAACCTGGCCATTCATGTAAAGCTCAAATCCGGGTGCATTGCCCGCCGTAGCAAGGGCTCCTGACCAGAAATCATTGGTCAAACCATAATTCCAGGTTTCGTAATTTATGATCTTCTTTACCATCCCTTTCAACTGGGTTGTATCGGATACGGGAAGTCGTCCGATGAAAAGTTCCGGGATATAATCACCATCGCCATCAAACTCACCGTAATAGAGGTCTGACACATTCGCAGTCACCTTAGCTGTCGGAATAATTGCCGGATCACCAACTATGAGAAGATACTGTACCGGATTGTCTGCATCAAGCGAGTTGAACCAGACTTCGGATATCCTCCTCTTCAGGTCATGGTATACCGTGTCAGCGGATCCGGTTGTCTTGCAGATAACCGTAGTGCGTATTCCCTTGAGCAATTTCCATCTGACAAGAGGCGCAAGGTGCCTGGTAAAAGCAGAATCTGTAACTATAATCATCTGTACCGGTTTGTCGGAATAACCCGGCACATATGCGTCGGAAGCATACCCACCCTTATCGTTCTTTACTGAATTCTCTTCGACCCCCTTCACCGGTGAAGGTTCAAAACGAATATCCATCTCCATGGACGTAATAAGATCTACATATCCGCCCTTCGGGTCGTAGAATGCGGGGTAGACCGCGATATTGGCCAGCCTTCGTCCTCTGTGGATACCTTCGTAGCTGATCACCACCGTATCATGGCTGATGATTCCTCGTCTCCCGTAGACCTTTTTATCCTTGAAATTAACCTTCTCATCCTGGGTTTCGTTCTTTGTTCTCGCTGGCTGGGCGGGAAATAGTTCGACACCACCTGCACCCTGGTCGGTAAGTCTGATCCTCCGTGACGAGATGCCGGAAAGTGACACTATGACCTCCGTGCCTTCAGGAACCTCCACCAGGCGACTGTAAACCGGCAGTTCCGGCATGCCTGTCTCAGAGGTGTGATGATGACCGGGGATGAGCATCCGGACATATTTGCCGGATGGGTCTGTGATTTTCCTGAATCGGGGCTCTTCAGCACGGTAGGAATGGGCTGTGGCAGGACGTGATTGTCCTTCCGCGGTTCTTTCACCGACAGCCCTCCCGTTAAAGGCCTGCGCCTTTGCACCGGGCCCGTTAAACAGCATCAAAAATGCTATCAACAGAACGATCGCTCTGCAAGTTACCCTCATAACCTAAAACTC
>JBHEOU010000059.1:3179-9467 GCA_046260645.1 Bacteroidales bacterium
TAATTAAAATTTGTCTCAAATCGGATGCCATAGAGGTGTGCGGGCCTGTTTCAATTTGAATGTGTATATTTAACTCCTAATTCAGGGAAATTGTTCAGGGAATGAAGAAGGGTCTTCTGCTTATTGTATTCCTGTTAATCAATTATTTAACAGCTAGTGCGCAGATCAACAGGTTAGGAACACCTATGATCAGCTGGTCTGACGCCTCCGAGACCCCCGGTGATCTCATCAACCTGAGTATCACGATGGATAAGCGTGGAGTGATGTATTTCGGCAACGAGTCTTCAGGCATTGTAACCTATGACGGGACTCTCTGGGGGTTGATACCCATGCTCAAACGTCAGAGAGTGGTTGCCCTGGCGACAGATCACAGGGGAGTGGTTTTCGTTGGGGGTGATACCGACTTTGGGTTTCTCCAGCCTGACCCGGCCGGAAGGATAACATATAATTCTCTTGCAGGCAGGATATCAGATTCGACAATTAGAAGCGAAATCAGCCCAATATTGTCAATAGCCTTCGACAGCAACTCGGTATACTTCAGCGACGGCAGGAGGCTTTATCTCCTGGACATCGGCATAGATTCCGTTTCAGTGACAGACATGGAACGGGAGTATGGCCTGAAGAATGTCAGCAGTATACTGACCCTCAATACCAGAACTGTACTGGCAGATGACAGGGAGGGGCTCTTTGAGTACAGGGGTGGTAAGATATCAAGGCTGCCGGGAGGTGAAAAAATCAGAATGGTACGGTTTGCAGGGCTTCTGCGTTACGATAATAATAACATCGTGGTTGCCACTGAAGAGGGAAGTCTGGTACTGTTCAACCACAGGACAGGAGCGCTTAATACGCAGTTTCTGAGCAGGACTGACAACAACAGGCTGAGAAAAGGCTCTCTGACGTCTGTAGCCCTACTGCCTGGCGGGATGATAGCAGCCGGGTTGTCAGACAGGGGAGGTCTCTATATCTTCAGCCATGAAGGAAAGCTGTTGCAGCACATCTCTGGCGAGACCACCTCCATAAGGGAGTCATCGGTGACATCCATGTATTGTGATTATGCTTCAAGCTCCCAGCTATGGTTCTGCACAAGAGGCTTCATTAACAGGGCGTATATTTCATTCCCGGCGTCCGAGTTTGGAAGCACATCCGGTATAGGCTCAATCATTTCCGGCGTAACGGCGCTTGAAGACTCCGTCTTCGTAAGCACTGAACATGGCCTGTATAAAAGAAAGGTTAACAACTCCGGAGTTGTCGGGTTCAGAAGGATGGAGGAGCCTGCGGCAATGATCTATGATATCCTCGGCACAAACCTGCCAGAAGGAAAGGTTTTGATGGCAGCTGCCTCCGACGGACTGTGGCAGGCTGATAATGACGGTTATGTCACCCATGTTCTCAGCAGGGTACATCTGACTGCCATCAGATCAGCCGTAAATGATCCCACTGTAATGCTGGCCGGAGCAGATGACGGGATGATAAGAACCCTGAAGTATGCCAGAGAGGAGTGGAAAGTAATAAACACATGCGGCAGGGGGGAACTGAAAGGCATGGTACAGGAGATAGAACATCCGGGAGGGAATGATTGGTGGATACTTACATCTTTGCCCTCATCACTCACGCGCATGCATTGCGATGCATCCGACACGGCATTCATCCGGTATGATAAAAAACGAGGTTTTGACTGTGACACCCTGAACAATATCCTTACCATTGATGGAAAGCTCTATGTCTGCTCCGGAAAGGGCATCTGGCGCTATAACAGTGAGAGTGACATTTTCGAAAAGGATCATGACCTGATTGGAAATACCTTTGACAATATACTTATCAGCAATCTTTTTAAAACGCCTGATGGCGATATATTCCTGACAGGGATTGACACCCGGAATTTTGACGCACTGGTGACCACAACAAGGCAGGGCCATGTGGTGTTCAGGAGACAGTTCGATTTTCTTCCCGACATTGCCACTACCGGCATCTCATATATCGATGGCAATATATGGATAACCAAGGGACGAAGTATTTTTATCATTGACAAATCGAAGCTTGGGTTCAGCTACGGCACCTTCAGTACCTTCTTTACCCGCATAACTTCCGGCGATGACAGAGTGCTTCTTGATGGCTCCTTTTACCGCCTCTCTCCTGAGGGGACCAGAATCCCTTCAGCCATTCAACCCGGCACTCCTGATGTATCACTTCGCCACAGCAGGAACAATATTTCCCTAAGGTGGACAACAACCTCATATATGGGTGAAGGCAGGACCGAATACCGGCACAAGCTGGATGGGTTCGACGACGATTGGTCAAAGTGGGAGAAGCGTACTTACAGGGATTACTCGAACCTGCCTTCAGGAGACTATATCTTCAGGCTGAAGGCTAAGACCATCACGGGACTTGAGAGTGAGGAAACAACCTATATCTTTTCGGTCCGGAAGCCATGGTACACATCCATAGTTGCACTGTTAGTGTACATCATGGCGGCTGCCGGTTTGATATTCTATATAGTAAGATATTTTGCAGGAATGCTTGAAGTCCGGAACCAACGACTGGAGAGCATTATGAAGCAGCGTTCGGAAGCTGTCGGTAAATCCAGGGAAGAGCTTGCCACCCTCGTGCAGTATGCCGGCTATGTGCAGCGGGCGCTTATGCCCTCCGAAAAGATCCTGATTGATGCCCTTCGCAACAGTTTTATACTCAACAGACCGAAAGACCGGGTAAGCGGTGATTTCTACTGGATGGCACGAAAAGGAGATAAGTTTTTCATTGCAGTGGGTGATTGCACCGGTCATGGAGTGAATTCAGCGCTGACAACACTCATGGGACTATCGTTCCTGGATGAGATAAGCAACAGGCAGGTCACATTGAAGACCTCTGTTATCATCAGTGAATTCCAGAGGAAAATGATCACTGCACAGCAGAAACATGGAATACCAGAAGCGATGGCGGTATCCATCAACATCGCGCTGCTGGCCCTGGACCGTACCAACGGTTCAGTGGAGTTCTCAGGCATCGGCTCCCAGTGTTACAGGGTGAGGGAGATGAGTGATGAAGAGACTACAAAATGGAAGATGGTCGAAATGGATGATGATACAGGCATCCTGGCTGACGGCAAGTACCTGCTGGAGTCTATTTACGGTGACAGGCTGCCTGACGGAGTTCAGCCCAGGGCCAGCCAGGAATACCTGCAATATGAATGGGACCTGGAGAAGGATACCTCATACTATCTCTTTACTGACGGCTATGCAGACCAGTTCAGCGGTGTCACCGGGAAGAAATTCATGAAAAAGAACTTCAGGAAACTGATACTTGACGTTCAGAATTACCCGATGAGCAAGCAGGAGGAGATGCTCAATGAACGCCTTGACAGCTGGATAGGATCGGCACCCCAGACAGATGATATCCTCGTTGTAGGATTTAAAATAGAGTAGTTCTGCTATGCCGGATTGAAATCATCAGAAAGCCGGTAGAAGATGCCCTTCTCGCTAGCCTCATAGATGATTATCCCGCACAGGATGAAGTCACTCAGTATCTTTTCCGCTGTTTTTGCATTGATGCCGGCAAGGGCACGAAATCCGCTCACAGTAATCTTCTCTCCTCCACGCAGATAGTTAAGCAGCAGGTTCTCCTTCTCATCAAACCTTAAAAGCAGGCCCCTTGAGTTGTCACGGCGGCGCCATACCTGCATGATCACCCTGTCAGCCATGAAGTTCTGGTCATTATGCCTGAAGTATGCCTTCCATCTTCCGTCCTCATCCTTTGCCTTCACGGGTATCCTGCCGCGTCTCGGGACATCAACCTCCAGGATGTTTTTCCCGTTTATAGTATGGTTTCTTGTTCCGATAACCACTTCCGGATCACAGTAGAGTCTGGCAGCCGCATCGATCATGTAAAACTCCTCGTCGGAACTAACACCGGCCAGGGAACCGTTATCCCTGACACCAATAAGCAGTTTGCCTCCCGTACTGTTTGAAAATGCAGACAGGGTCCTTGCTATCTTACGAGGATCAGAGATACAGTATTTAAAGTCAAGATTCATCCCTTCACCCTTTGCGATAAGGTTATGAATGTAGCGTGCCATACTGATCCTGATTTGTTAAGCTGCGAGGCTCAGACACTTTTTAATTATTAAATCTTTTACTGATGAAGCGAAGAAACTTTCTTATGTCCGGCCTTGCCGGAGCTGCCGGCCTGGCCGTTGTTAACCGCACCGCATTTGCAGGCAGCATCAACAGCGACAATGGCTCAATAGTATACCGGACCCTTGGGAAAACAGGGCTGAAGGTCCCGGTTATCAGTTTCGGGGTGATGAGATCGGATAACAGCGCCCTGGTTAAAGCAGGTTATGATGCAGGAATTACGTTGTTCGATACAGCCCATGGCTATATGAACGGAAGGAATGAGGAGATGCTGGGTAACTTCTTCTCATCATTGCCTCGTGATTCATTTATCCTTGCCACAAAGGTAAAGCCGGCAGGGGTAGACTCGCGTACCGGGCTCCCTTCACGGGATACCACTGCCGCTGATTTCCTTGAAAAGTTTGACCTGAGCCTGCAGAGGCTCAAAATGGATTATGTTGATATCCTATACATGCATGCCGTCGACAGCGTGGAAATGGTAAGGCACAAGGAGATTGTAAATACCATGCTTGAACTCAAAAAAAGCGGAAAGGTGAGATTCATCGGTATTTCAACCCATAAAAACGAGCCCCTGGTTATCAATACGATGGCAGCAGACGGTATATGGGATGTTGTGCTTACCTCGTACAATTTTAAACAGTCCCACCTCAGTGAGATGAACAGTGCCCTGAAGGTGGCAGGAGAAGCAGGCATTGGCGTGGTTGCCATGAAGACGATGGCAGGGGGCTGGCTTGATAAGGAGAAGACCCGCGCGGTGAACCCGCAGGCTGCTCTGAAATGGGTACTGTCAAATCCTGATGTCCATACCACAATACCCGGAATAACAGCATTTGATCAGCTCACTGCAGACCTGGAGGTAATGAAAGATATTAACCTTACGGTCTCTGAGAAGGAGGAGCTGCTGGCCGGCATCTCATGTCAGGGACTCTACTGCAACGCCTGCAGCACCTGCAAGCCGGGCTGCAGGAATAACCTGCCGATTCCTGAAATGATGCGAGCATACATGTATGCCTATGGTTACGGGAATCTCCGGATGGCATCGGAGCTCATTTCTGAGACCTCCGTAAAGGGCGATCCTTGCGCCGGATGTGATACCTGCGTGGCAACCTGTGTCAAGGGTTTCGATCTCAGGAAGAAGATATCCGACATATCGCGACTGGCAAATGTGCCCCTGGACCTGTTTGCATAAATAATGATAATCATGATCCTTAGAAAGCTTATTCTGTCAACCGCAATGATTGCTGTCTGTTCCGTTGCACTCACGGGCCAGCAGCTCTTCCCCGAACTGAAAGGATACAAGGTTGTAAGTGACTATCCGGTTTACACTCCGGATGATCTGTGGGACTATATTAACGGAGCCGCTGATGCCTACCTGGCCCTGGGGTTTATTGACCTCAACATCTCTGAATACGTTAAGGGGAGGGAGGTTATCAAGGCCGAGATATACAGGTTTGATGATGACGCCGAGGCTTTCGGCATATATTCCATGGAGCGGTCGCCGGGATACAGCTTCATACCCGTGGGTGTACAGGGTTATCGCGAGGAGGGAATCCTGCACTTTTACAAGGACCGTTATTACATCAAGATAATGACACACTCCAAATCGCGCAAGGCAGGAGGAAGGATGGAGGAGCTGGCGCGGCTTATCGATGGCCGTATTGAAGGCAGCAACAAGTTCCCGGAGCTGCTTAACCTGTTCCCAACTGAGGGTCGGCTCGCGAACGAGGAGACTTACCTGCTTGAAAGTGTCCTGGGGCATGAGTATCTCAGGAATGCCTTCAGGGCATCGTATGAGGTAGATGATGAGAGGTTCGATATTTACCTTTTCCGCTGCAGTGACGGTGATGAGGCAGCCGCAATGGCTTCAAAATAAAAAAAAGGTGTCTCGTTTGAGGCACCTTTTTTAATATCAGGTAAATGAGTTTACTTCAGCTGGAAGCTGATAGGCACGCTGTACCAGACGTTAACGGGTTTGCCACCCTGTTTGCCGGGTTTCCAGAGGGGGAGCATCTTAATGACCCTGATTGCCTCCTCGTCGAGAGACGGGTCAACGCCCCTGACAACGGATACCTGGTCAACCTTTCCCTTGTAGGTCACGCAGAAGCGGAGTATTACCTTGCCCTGGATGTTATTTTCCTTCGCGAGCTCAGGATACTTGATG
>JBHEOU010000006.1:0-12864 GCA_046260645.1 Bacteroidales bacterium
TTCTTCAGCCGGCCTCTAAGGCTCAGGTAGTTTTCGTCATCAATATGCCCGAGGTCGCCGGTGCGGAACCAGCCGTCTGCCATCAGAACCTCGGCACTCATCCCCGGTTCCTTGTAATAACCCTTCATCACGTTGTCACCCTTTGCCCACACTTCACCCTCGCCGGTAACAGGGTCGGGATTATGGATCTTAAGTGTGACGCCCTCCATTGCCGGTCCGGTTGATCCCAGCTTGCAGGAGCCGACTTTAGTGCCGGCAAGCAAGGGTGAGGTTTCCGTGAGACCGTAGCCTATTGCATAAGGAAAGCCTGCGTCAAGGAGGAACTGTTCGACCGTCGGATTAAGCTTGGCGCCGCCGATACCGAAAAAGCGAAGCCTGCCACCGAAGGTCTTGTAAATCTTCTTTCCGGCAATTTTGTTGAGCAGTTTCCTGGCCGGTGTTTTATGATAGAGGAATGAAACGACTTTGTTCTTGCTGAAAGTGGGAACGATTTTGTTGAAATAGATCTTTTCCATTATCAGAGGCACCGTCAGCATTGTGGTTGGCCTTACCTCGGCCAGGGCGGGCAGCAGTACGGAAGGTGTCGGAGCCTTGCGGAGATAATATATGGCCGCCCCGTTGAACAGAGGAAGGATCAGTCCCAGCGTCTGCTCATAAGTGTGCGAAAGCGGAAGAATAGACAGGAAGACATCAGTATCCACAACCTTTTGAATTGTCAGAACCTGCTTGGCTGTAAAGCATATGTTGCGGTGGGTCAGCATCACCCCCTTTGACTTCCCGGTTGTTCCCGAGGTGTAGATGATCACAGCCAGATCCTCTTCAGAGACCCGGTAGTCTCTCTGTGGCTTCAGTCCGGGATCATATCCTGTTCCCCTGTAACCCGAAATGACCGCAAAGTCATCCGCAGTGATAACAGTCTCCAGGGTCTTCGCCGAGAATCCCGCCACCTTTGAGGTGAGCCCGGAGGATACGAACAGCACCCTGGCGCCGGAATGAGTCAGCACGTTTGCAACCTCCCCGGCCGAGAAGTCGGGAAGAATCGGAACTGCTACCGCACCCATCGACGTAATGGCAAGGTATGTGACTCCCCAGTTGGGCATGCTGCCACAGAGAATGGCCACCTTGTCACCCGGCTGAACCTTATATTCTTCAAGCAGACGTATAACCGAGTCTGTTCTCTCCTTTAGCTGGTTATAACTTATAACCTCCTCTCCCACAAAGCCCATCGCCTTGTTCTCTCCGTGTCTTCTGAAGCTCTCTCCGATAAGGAACGGAATAGTCAAAACCTGATTGTTATCCATTGGTAATTATCAATTAAAGTGCAAAGGTACGCTTAAATTTATTTGTATGGCACTGAACATAATAAATATCAACGTGTACTACCCCCTTAAACACAAATCGTGATAAAAAGTTTTACTTTTGCGGATACCAAAAATAAGATTTATGGCCGTAATCCGTGTTACAAAGGAATTTCGATTTGAGATGGCTCATGCGCTGTATAATTATGACGGTCCGTGCAAAAATGTACATGGTCACTCCTATATTCTCTATGTCACTTTTGCGGGAGAGCCGGTGAACGACCCCGATAGTACGCGTAACGGCATGGTGATGGACTTTGGCGACATGAAGAAGATTGTCCGCGAGAGCGTGGTTGACAGGTTTGATCATGCGCTCATGATCGCCGGGTTTGCACCGGCGGAGTCGGTTGAAAGCTACAGGAAGCATTTCGGGAATGTCATCGTTTCACAGTACCAGCCGACATGTGAGAACATTGTGGCTGACATCGCTGCCATATTGAACAGCAAGACACCCACGGGGGTCTCGCTCCACAGCATAAAATTGTATGAAACAGCCACCGCTTTTGCCGAGTGGCATGCATCTGACAACCTGCGACAGTGACGGAGAACGACAACAGGCTATTCCTGCTTGATGCATATGCCCTGATATTCAGGTCTTATTATGCATTTATCAAAAACCCGAGGGTGACATCAAAGGGGATGAACACCTCGGCGGTGTTCGGTTTTCTTCTCACCCTTGAAGACCTCCTTACCAGGCAGAAGCCGACACATATTGCGGTAGTATTTGATCCGCCCGGTCCCACCTTCAGGAATGTATTATACCCTGCATATAAGGCGAACCGTGATGCCACGCCCGAGGACATCAGGATAGCCGTTCCCTACATTAAGCGCCTTCTTGATGCTTACCGTATACCTGTCATCGAGGTTCCGGGGTTCGAAGCCGATGATGTTATAGGCACTCTGGCCCGGAAGGCTGCCGAAGAGGGCTATACGGCATTCATGATGACACCTGACAAGGATTTTGCGCAGCTGGTCACAGACAGGGTTGTTATGTACAGGCCTGGTCGCGGAGGCGGAGTGGCTGAGATATGGGGGGTGAAGGAGATCATCAGGGAGTACGGTGTTGCCCCCGGCAATATCACCGACCTTCTGGGACTGATGGGAGACAGCTCGGACAATATACCGGGGGCCCCCGGTATAGGCCCTAAGACGGCCTGTAAGCTCATCAGGGAACACGGGAGCATTGAGACCCTCCTGGGACGCACCGCGGAGATATCAGGCCGGCAAAAGGATATCCTCGAGCAGAACAGGGAGCAGATCCTGCTTTCAAAGCGTCTGGCAACCATTGAGCAGGATGTGCCTGTGGAATTCAGGCATGAGGAGCTGCACCGGCATGAGGTTGACACTGCTGCCCTGCGAAGGCTTTACGAGGAGCTTGAATTCCGTACACTGGCATCACGCCTGCCTGCACCAGGTGAACGTGAGATAAATGCAGGGTCCGGTGAGCTGCAACCTGCTGCTGCTGCCACGCCTGCCGGCTCCCCAGAGCAGGGTTTGTCTTCGGCCCGGCAGGAGCCGGATGATGGACTCTTTGCATCACGGCAGGAACCGGGTGAAGGGCTTTTTGCCTCTCAGCAAAAACCGGCCGCAGATCAGCAGGGCACTCTTTTCGGATCAGCTGCCACAGGTACCACCCTTGCAACGATAAACACCACTCCCCATAATTATACCCTTGCAGAAACAGCCGGGCAGGCAGAGGTACTGGCAGCCAGCCTTGCAGGGCTCAGTGAGTTCTGCTTTGACACCGAGACAACCTCCCTTGACCCTCTGAACACCCAGCTGGTTGCAATTGCATTCAGTTGGGAAAAAGGGTCGGGAACGCTCCTTTGGCTTCCGCCGGACAGGAGCGAAGCCCTGAAGCTTCTCGAACCGTTCCGTCCTCTCTTTGAAAATGAGAAAATCAGGAAGACAGGGCAGCACCTGAAGTTCGACATGCAGGTGCTGTCAGGATACGGCATCAGCGTAAAAGGCACCCTGTTTGATACGATGATGGCTCATTACCTGCTTGAGCCCGACATGCGCCATAACATGGACCTGCTTGCCGCCAGGTACCTCGACTATGAACCTGTTCATATCGAGGAACTCATAGGCGAACGGGGTCCGAGGCAGAGGAATATGCGCGACGTGGACAAGGAGAGGGTAAAGGAATATGCGGTGGAGGATGCCGATGTGACATGGCAACTCAAGGATATATTAGAGCCTGAACTAAGAAAGGAGGGGCTTGACGGGCTGGCAGCCGACATAGAGATGCCGCTCATAAGCGTGCTGGCGGCAATGGAGCGCGAGGGCATACTGATAGACGAAAGCGCCCTTAAAAATTATGCCGTCACACTGCGCGAGACAATAATCGGGCTTGAAAAGGAGATTTATACACTCGCAGGACAGGAATTGAACATCTCATCGCCAAAGCAACTTGGTGAGATCCTGTTCGTCAGGCTGCGCCTTGACGATAAAGCCCGGCTGACAAAGACCAGGCAGTATCGTACCGACGAGGAGGTGTTGCAGAGGCTCATGGCAAAGCACCCGGTGATAGGAAAGGTGCTTGAGTACCGCGGCCTGAAAAAGCTTCTGTCAACCTATGTGGAGTCACTCCCGGAGCTGATCGACAAAAGGACGGGTAGAATACACACGACCTACAACCAGGCAGTTGCATCAACGGGGCGACTGAGCTCCACCAATCCGAATCTTCAGAACATACCCGTCCGCGATGCCGAGGGAAGGGAGATACGCAAGGCGTTTATTCCCGCCAGCGGGAAGATCTTCCTCAGTGCTGACTATTCGCAGATCGAACTCAGGCTGATGGCTCACCTGAGCGGTGACACTGCAATGACTGAAGACTTTCTGTCAGGACAGGATATCCATTCGGCAACAGCTTCAAAAATATTCGGCGTCGCAGTATCCGAAGTGACCCGGGAGATGCGCTCAAAGGCCAAGACTGCCAACTTTGGTATAATTTACGGGATATCAGCCTTTGGCCTCTCCGAGAGGCTCAATATCGGGAGAAAAGAGGCAAAAGAACTTATCGATGGTTATTTCAATTCCTACCCCGGGGTGAAGGTTTATATGGATGAAAGTATCCGCCGGGCAAGGGAGTCAGGCTATGTTACCACCATGTTTGGCCGGAGGCGCTATCTTCCTGATATCCAGTCGAGAAACCAGGCTGTCAGGGGCAACGCTGAGCGCAATGCCATCAACGCTCCCCTGCAGGGCAGTGCCGCCGACATCATCAAGATAGCCATGGTAAGGATTGCCGCCAGGCTTGAGGAGATTCCTGAGGCAAAGATGATACTGCAGGTTCATGATGAGCTTATATTCGAAGTTGACATTGCCTCGGTTGAAAGACTCAGAACCATGGTGATTGAGGAGCTGAAGGGAGCTGCTGACCTGAGAGTGCCACTGGAGGTAGATACAGGCACGGGAAACAACTGGCTGGAGGCGCACTGATCATGAGTGTTAAGGTCAGGGTGCTCTATTTCGGGTCTGCGCAGGAGATTGCGGGAAAGGCTGATGAAGAGCTGACTGCCGGAGATACGGCATCGCTGCGAAGGGAGATCCTTGACAGATACCCGGCAATGCGGAATATATCTTTCAGGATGGCACTGAACAGGATTTTGCTCAGGGAGGAGTCTGATCTGAGAGATAATGATTTAATTGCAATACTGCCGCCTTTCCAGGGGGGATGACATATCTAATTCTGAAAAATGAAAAACAGGTATCTGGTCGGGGGGCCGATAACACCCCTGCTTATTTCTGAATTAATGACTCTTGGCAATAATGATGCCTCCGTCGGAGCTGTGTCAGTATTTATCGGCAAGGTGCGCGATGATGATGTCAACGGCCGGAGAGTCTCAGCAATCGAATATTCCGCGTATGAAGAGATGGCCGGGAAAGAGGCTGAAGCGATCGTGAAAACGGTTCAGGCTGCCTTCAGCGATGTGAGGATGGTGGTAATCGTTCATTCCACGGGTGTAGTCAGGGCCGGGGAGACATCGCTGTTCATCATGGTGACCTCAGGTCACCGCGATCACTCTACACGGGCATGCCGCCACACCCTTGAGATGGTAAAGGAACGGTTGCCGGTCTGGAAGAAGGAGCTGTACTGATCAGGCTACAATACTTTATGGCTCCGATACGCATCGGAGACAGAATCCGCTCTGACCTGGCTGTCACTGTGGCTGAAGTACTGCAGAACCCTTTAGCACAGACTGGTATCGCGCTTTGTCCCCGGCGATGCTTATCGCCTCTTTCACCTGCGAGTCACGTGTCAGGGAGTATTGTACCATCCCGGAATCATAAAAATATCTTCCGGCGAGCTCCGATTCTATCAGCTCGGCAACATCTTCCCCAAATACCGACATATCTCTTTCGAGAGTATGACTGAGGCCCTCCCTGAGTTTTTTGATGGTCTCACTGTTATCATTGAAGAGATCCTCTTCCCTGGCAGAGGTGGTCAGCTCCTCCAGCAGCGCCTCGGAGTCTGTACGATAAGAGAACTCCCTCTCTACCAGAAACGCCTGGAAGCGTTCAAGGTCGCGTTCAGTCAGCTGCAGGCTGTCGAGAGACGAAGGCTGCGGGTTTGACCAGTAATACTTCGTGGCATAATCAAACACCATATTCTGAACGTATAGTTCGCTGGTAAAGCGGTTTAGCATGTCTGACGGCACTGTAATGTCAGGGATAATTCCGCCGCCGTCCTTCACCGGTCTTCCGTTCCTGGTGTTGAATATCGTGATGAGAGAATCCGGGATATTTCCCACGCTCCCGTCCTCATTGGGATGCGAGAAGTCGATTGCCTGTATACACCGTCCGCTTGGTATATAATATCTTGCTGTGGTGATTTTTACCTGTGCCTTGTAGCTCAGTGGCCGGGCTACCTGCACCAGCCCCTTGCCGTATGATCTTTCCCCTACTATTATGGCCCGGTCGAGGTCCTGCAGCGCCCCGGCCACAATTTCAGAGGCGGAGGCAGATGTGCGGCTAATAAGTACAACAACCGGCATATCCGGTGCCACCGGGCTCTTCGAGGTGCGAAAGACAGCATCGAACTGTCTTGCCCTGCCCCTGGTACTGACGACCTCCTGTCCCGGCCTGACGAACAGGTTTACAATTTCAACTGCCTCATTCACCAGTCCGCCCGGATTACCCCTGAGGTCAAGTATAATATCCTCTGCTCCCTGCTTATCCTTAAGGTCGATTAGAGCCTCCCTTACTTCGGATATGCAGTTCTGGGTGAAATTGGTGAAGCGGATATAACCCGTATTCTCATCCACCATCCCGTAATATGGGACTGCTGAAATGGAGATCCTCTCTCTCCTGAGCTTTTTTGTCAGCTCCTGGCCGTTACGCCTGATTACTATCTCCGCCTCGGTACCCGGCTCGCCTTTCAGCATATCGGAGGCCTTCTCGGAGGTGACACCCTTGAGCGATAAACCGTCAATGCTGAGCATAAGATCGCCCGGTCTGATGCCGTTTTTGTCGGCAGGGAACCCCTTATAGACATTGGTGACAAGGATGTAATCACCTGATTTTCTGATCAGGGAACCGAAACCACCATATTTGCCCGTGGTCATGAAATCGAGGTCCCCGGAGTCCTCTTCAGGATAGAAAGAGGTGTATGGGTCAAGGGTGGAGAGCATCCCGGAGATGCTTTTATTCACCAGCTTTTCAGGGTCAATCTCATCAACATAGAAGGCGTTGAGTTCCCTCAGGAGGGATATATAGATGTCAATGTTCCTGGTAAGCTTGAAATCTTTGCTCTCCTGGCCGCCCATAAGGAATCCAAACGCCAGGGTTGCAGTGATGATCAGGGCTGCTGCCGGCAATATCTTTTTTCTGATTACGCTTCTCATAAAAGAAATTTTCGCAAAGTTAATATTTAAGACGTGTCAATCTCCCGATCGCCTCTTTTACAGCCTTCAGCGTCTCATCATAAGGCCTGATTACGGTGTCATTCCATATAATTGCCACCTCGAGGCGACTGGCGCTGCCTGAGACATTCTCCTTCAGCGTTGTTTTATTTATCCTCCAGGCCTCTCTTATCCTTCTCCGGATCAGGTTACGGTCAACGGCTTTTTTAAAGTGTCCTTTAGGAACAGAAATAAGTACTCTTACCGGGTGAAGATTCACATCGGCAGGCAATATCCTGTAAATTATCCTGAGAGGGGGCAGGTTGAGTGAGCGACCTCCTGAGAAGAGTTCGCTGACGGCCTTTATGCCGCAGAGCCTCTCTTCCTTGCTGAATGATGCATCTGTTTGTGTCATTTGCAAAGAGAAAGCATCAACCCGTCCGGATAGAAGCCTTCTATTGGCGGGTCATATCTGTCGTGTACTATTTGTGGTTCTTGTTAAATTCCCTGATGAAGCAGTCAAGGGCCATGGTCATAGAAGGAGCCTTGGGGTTTGGGGCCTGGATATCAAGCCGGTACCCCTCATTGGTCACTGCCTCTGCAGTAGTAGGGCCGAAGGCTGCGATTTTGACCTCCCCCTGGTTAAATGCCGGGAAGTTCTCCTTCAGCGACTTTAGTCCCGAAGGACTGAAGAAGACCAGGATGTCATAATCAAGCTCCTTGGAATCAAAACCCTTGGTGATTGTGCGGTACATGGTGCCAATCGTAAAATTAATATTATGCTTTTCCAGCAGTTCGGGTATGTCTGTCTTATGCGGATCAGAAAGAGGGACGAAAAAGCCCTCCTCGCGGTGCTTTACTATTATGTCAACGAGATCTTCAAAATTTGCCTTGCCGTGGAAAATCTTCCTCTTGCGGTAAACTATGTACTTCTGAAGGTAGAAGGCCACATTCTCTGTGATGCAGAAATACTTCATGGTGTCAGGGACGGTGATTCTCATTTCGTCACAGATCCTGAAGTAGTGATCAATGGCAGTTTTTGAGGTAAAAACCACTGCCGTGAAATCCGGCAGGTTGATCTTCTGCGTCCGGAAATCCTTGACGGATATACCCTCCACCTGAATGAATTGTCTGAAGTCGATTTTCAGATTGTATTTCTTAGCGAGCTCGAAATATGGTGATTTCGGATTACTTGGCTCAGGCTGCGACACTAATACCTTCCTTATCTTCAAAGCCTTAAGTTTTAAGTTCAACCTCCTCTTTTTACCTCGCCTGATCAGAAGACATCGAGTATCTTCAGGATGACCAGTACGGGTAAGACTTCAAGGGCACAAAGGTACAAAATGAAATATAAAATTGGGATATGCCTGTAAGTAAAAATTGATAGTAGTCGTAATATGCGGATTATGAGGAATATAGAAGTGGCTATCAGGCCCGTTACGATGAAAAGGTAATTATTGTCAAGTGGTGCGAAAAGGATAATGGCATTGAGGATAGAAAGCAGGACCGCATTGGCGAACCAGGCATTGTAAACCACATTCATATACTCACGGAAGAGCTTTTTCCATCCGGTCACTTCTGCCGCGATGATGCATGTAAGGTGCCTGATTATCAGGGCGGCCAGAAAAGATCCTGAAAGGATGATGGCCAGTTTCACGGACCCTGACGGGTGGTCATAATGCATGCTGTCAGTAAGCAGCAGCGCGATTGTGGCGAACATGGCTGTGTTCAGGACGGTGAAAAGATTCCTGAAGACCGAAGGCCATCCAAACAGTTCCGATGTGTCGGGGGGCGCCAGCTCGGGCTGCCTTCTGAATCCCAATGATGACACTCCCGTCAGTAATCTCTTTCTGCCAAATGACATCATCAGTGTTACTATGAGGAGCGACAGGGAGAGGATTATAAAGCTGAAATCGGCGCTTATTTTCTGCGAGGGCAGCGGCTGTCCGTCAACGCGTCCGTCACCGGTTATATGACCGGTACTCAGGTCATGCAGATTAATATAAGCTTCGGGCATTTTTGTTCCATCGGCATGCAACGGAATAATCCGGCCAATACTGAACTCCTGTGGTGCGGGAGCTGACAGAGTATCAGCTGCAACAATACTGCCGGTATCTCCCTGGTCAGTTGTCATGCAGGAATTCTAAAAGTATGCGGGCTTGCCGGGGTACAGTGCGGCAAGTATGTTGTTGGCCAGGCGCGATGCCCCTATCCTGAAATAGTCGCGGTTTAGCCATTTATCGCCTAGCATGTTTTTAACGATAAAGTAATAAATCATCGCGTCTTCCGGAGAGACTATTCCGCCTGCGGCCTTAAAACCAATCATTATGCCGGTCTCATTCCAGTAGTCGCGTATCGCGCGGCACATCACCCATGCAGCCTCGGGTGTCGCTGACACCTGGCTCTTTCCCGTGGAGGTCTTGATAAAATCGGCACCCGATTCCATTGCTACAATGGAGGCCCTGTAAATATTCCTGTCGTCCTTGATCAGCCCAGTCTCGAGTATCACCTTCAGTGTGGCTTCGCCGGCATAATGCCTTATTGTTCTGAGTTCCTCAATGACAGTGTCATAGTCGCCCTCGAGGAATGTTCCCACGGGCATGACGATGTCTATTTCATCAGCGCCCATCCTGACTGCCAGTTCCGTCTCCAGGGTCTTAACCTCCAGGAATGTCTGTGAGGTAGGGAATGAGGCTGAGACCACGGCCAGTCTTACCCCGCTGCCGTCCAGTTTTTCCCGGGCTACGGTAACGAAGTTCGGAAAGACGCACAGCGCCGCCACATTGGTTATATCGCTGTAGCTGAAGCGGAAGGCGGCGGTCCTTTCGGCAAAGCTCCCTATCGTTCCGGTGCTGTCGGTGGTGTTGAGGCTGGTAAGGTCAATAAAGGAGAAAATTTCCTTCAGAACAGGGGCCCTTCCTGCGGAACGGGTCATCCTTTCGGCCTCGGTAATGCATTCTCCCATCTCTCCGGGCGAGTAGTCGTGGTTTAACAGCTTCTTGTATAATTTGGTCATAATTAATGATATGTAATAGCCAACGTGTGATATGTGCCGGCCGGTAAACGTGGGTCAATTTAATTGTTTTTAATGAAAAGCAAATAAAAAAGAGGGGTAACCTATTTACGCAGGCTTTTATTTCTTGCGAGCGATGCAAAAATACCTGCAAAGCAGAGTATCGAGAAGATTATAAAGGCGCTCTTCATTGCGCTCATCAGTTGCGGGTAGTTGGCGGGGTTAATCCTTGCCTGGCCCATATACAGGGCGAGGAGCATAAGAGCTATCGCCATGCTGAATGTCTGTCCCACGTTTCTCATGGTGCCGAGCATCCCGGAAGCATTCCCGAGTTGCCGCTTTTCAACGGAACTCATTATGGCGTTGGAGTTTGGAGAGGAGAACAGTGAAAAGCCTGCGCCCATAATGACCAGTACCCCCGTGATAAAAGCCACGGATGTCTGCTCATTTATGAAACAGAGCAGTATCAGTCCTGCCGCTGAGATGGCCATGCCCGTGGAGGCCAGCACGCCCGGATTGTGCTTATCTGAAAGTTTGCCGGCAACGGGAGAGATAAGAGTCATAGTCACCGGCCATGCCATCAGTACAAATCCCGCATCACGGGGCCCCAGATCCTTGATATACTGCAGAAAGAGACTGAGGAAGAACCCTACCGCGCTGGTGGCAGCATAATGGATCAGGGCTGCGAGGCTCGAGAATGCGAAGACCCTGTTTCTTGAAATCAGGGTTATATCGAAAAGGGGGTGCGCAGTACTCTTCTCCCTCATGATAAAAAGAGGCACCAGGGCCAATCCGGAGGCAGTAATGATCCATCCCTGCAATGATGGCAGCTTCGAGAAGCCGTAAATTAATCCTGCGATTGACAGCCCGTATACCACCGCACCCGTCCAGTCAAAGCTTTCGCCCTTCGCATCGGCCCATTCTCCCTTCATTTTGCGACGGATAAGGATGAGGCTGATTATTCCCATAGGTATCAGGAAGGCGAAGATGCTTCTCCATCCCAGGTATCGGGTGAGGATACCGCCCAGAAAAGGCCCGGAGGCCAGTCCTGCATATACCGCCGTGACATTGATACCTATTGCACGTCCTCTCTCACCCGGAGGAAAGACAGAGGTCAGTATGGCCATGTTGGTGCCGAACATCATTGCCCCTCCGGCACCCTGCAGGATCCTGACGCCGATGAGCCATTTTATGCCCGGGGTGAAGGTCAGCAGAATCATTGTGAGGGTAAAGATTACGAGCCCCGCCGTAAATACTTTCTTACGACCGAGGATATCACCAGCCCTGCCGGCCGGGAGCAGCAGTATGGAGGTGGTAAGCATATAACTGCTGACTATCCAGTTCAGCGTAACGGCATTGACGCCCATCTCATCTCCGATGGAGGGCAGGGCGAGATTGATGGATGACCCCATAAACGGTGTCAGGAACGATGCGAATGCGGTGACCGTCAGTACGGACCTTTTTAATTCCTTATCAGTCATTCCCTGTTTCTGCTGTCTGTAATGATTGTTACAGGTCCGTCATTTATGAGCTCTATATCCATCATTGCCCCGAAGATGCCTGTGCTTACGCTCCGCCCGAGAAGCGCTTCGGTGTGTGCAATGAAAGCCTCGTATACAGGTATCGCCTTTTCGGGCCTGGCAGCCCTGGTATACGAAGGCCTGTTTCCTTTTTTTGTTGAGGCGTGGAGGGTGAACTGGCTGACTATCATAATGTCACTCCCCGTCTCCAGTGCGGAGAGGGTCATCACCCCGTCACTGTCATCAAACAGTCGCATGTTGACCACCTTGGCTGCCAGCCAGGCGGCATCTTCGCCGGTGTCGGCATCCTCAATGCCAACAAATACCAGGAGTCCTCGCCCCGCTGATGACCGTAACTCCCCGTTGATGGTCACGGAGGAGCTCTTTACTCTCTGGATTACTACCCTCATTTGACTGAACAGGGAAGTAAAAATAGTAATAATTGACTATTTTTGAGCCCTTCTTGCAAGCCATGGATCCCGTATCGATTTTAGGTATAGCTCTTGCCCTCTCGTTTGACAGCTTTGCGGTTTCACTATCGTGCGGTGTCATTGAATCGAGAATCCGCTTCCGGAATGCGATGCGCATTGCCTTTGTCCTTGCCCTTTTCCAGGGCGGATTTACCGTGCTTGGCTTCTTTCTCGGATCAACAGTGCGCCATTTCATTGAAAAGTATGACCACTGGGTTGCGTTTGGTCTTCTTATGATCCTTGGTGCAAGGATGGTGATCAGTGGAATTAAGAATGATGATCAGAGAGCGCCGGTTAATTTCAACAGGCTCTCAATACTGCTGACCATGGCAATTGGTACCAGCATAGATGCCTTTGCCGTTGGCATCAGTTTCGCCCTCCTGAAAGTTCAGATCTGGGTTGCCGGAATCATAATAGGGGCTGTGACCTTCCTTGCATCGATGACAGCGATACGTATCGGCAAGTCGGCAGGCATTCGGCTCGGATCAAGGGTTGAGATACTCGGTGGCATTATTCTGGCAGCCATAGGCATAAAAATTCTCATAGAACATCTGACTGCTGCCGCCTGACAGCCGGGACAGCTGCCTGATAAGCGGAAATTCCGCCTGAAAACCAGAACTCCCTGATGATCGCCGGGCCCCGGCCTGAGTGTTGCTG
>JBHEOU010000006.1:12874-21053 GCA_046260645.1 Bacteroidales bacterium
GGCCATCTCCCTGTACCCGGCCCGCTTCAGGAGATCGTATCCTTCATCGAAATATTGTCCTATCCGTTCGGGAAAATGAGCGTCGGAGTTTACACACACCGGAACGCCATGTTCCGCAAACAGTGGAAGATACCTCCTGTCAGGATAAAAGTCGTGCAGTGGCTTGTTTCTGCCGTTGGTGTTAAGCTCAAAGGCGACATCATGGATCTCGAAGGCTGCTGCCATCATGCTGTAGAGGTGTGTGATGTCATCATCAGGGATGTAGCGGTGTATCCTCACCAGATCAGGGTGGCCAATGATGTCAAAGAAACCTGTGGCGGCAGCCTCACATACAAGGTTGAAATAGTTTTCGTAAACCAGGCCTAACTCCTTGCCTATGTAAAACTCCGGTCCGAGGTCAACCGTCTCTTCGCCGAGGTAATGGACAGATCCGATAACGTAGTCAAAGGGGAAGGAGCTGATAAGCCTTTCGGTCTCCTTTTCCCGGTTTGGAATATAATCGACTTCAATGCCCAGCCGCACCGCTATCTCCGGATGCTCTTTCCTGAGTCTCATTATATGTTCGGCATATTCGGGAAGGCGGTCATGATCCATGCACCACTGCAGGCGCTCCCCGGCCGGGTTCAGATGGTCGGAAAATCCTATCTCCCGGAGGCCCTTTTTCATAGCAGCCTCTATACAGGCCTCTGGCTCCGCCTTACCGTCACTATATGTGGTGTGGATATGATAATCAGTTCTGTAAATCATAGTCCTGTATTGAGCATCTAAGTTTGTCAAAATTAAAAAAGGTGAACGAATTTATCGGCAGATTGTTCTAATTTTGCAATATCCATGGCTTTAGTGATTATACCACAGAAGAAAAAATGCAGCTGTCTCTCCTGCGAGCTCAGAAATATGGTTTTCTCAAGCCTGAATGATGAGGATATAGCCCGTGTGTGCGACGCCAGGGAGGAGAAATCCTATTCGAAGGGCGAGGTCATACATGCAGAGGGTGATAACATACAGGACTTCAAGTATCTGAAAAACGGACTGGTGAAACTTTACAAGGAGACCGACAACGGTGAAGAACAGATCATAACAATAACGAGGCCCTTTGAATTCGTAAGCAATCTCACAGTATTCCATGAAGACAGGTACAGGTACTCTCTCTCTGCCCTGGAAGATTCAGTCGTATGCGCTATACCAATCGGCCTTATAAGGGAGCTTATCATCAAAAACGGCAATTTCGCCCTCAACCTGATAACTGCACTCTCACGCACATCGGAAAATATCATTTCACTGGGGCTGGAGATCAGGAAAAGAAACCTGGCCGGCAGGATAGCCTATGTGCTTCTCTATTTTTCAGGAGAGATATATCACTCAAGGATATTTGACCTTCCGGTCTCCCGGAAAGAGATTGCCGACCTGATAAGTATGAGTTCGGCCAATGTAATACGCACCTTTTCAGAGTTCCGTCGTGACGGCATTATCAAATCAAACGGCCGGACCATAGAGATAACTGATATGAGCAAGCTGGAGGTTATCTCCAGGAGAGGCTGATTTTACAGTAAAATCACTATATTAATTCCGTTTTCATTAACCCTTTCTTACCATGAAAAACATCACAGGTATTCTTATAATCATTGGGGCCCTGATTCCCGGACTCATTGCCTCGCAGTCAGTACCTGATACCTTAGGCAGAACCGGCCAGGCAATGTATACCGTTGACGGTACCAGGCATGGCGTCAGCTTTTTTCCCCGGGTACAGTATCCGGGTGTTGAGTACGAAGCGGGTGAAAAACTACTCTTTGACAGGTACCATACGTACAATGTCATCTGTCACTGGATGAGCCGGTGGGCGGACGAGCACCCTGAGATAGTGACCCTTTACGAGGTTGGTCGCAGCTATGAAGGCTGGCCGGTGTGGCAGATGACACTCACCAGCAGCAGACAGGGGTCAGACACAGATAAGCCTGCCGCATTTTTTGAGGGCAACAGGCACAGCGGAGAGATATCCAGCGCCGAGTCAGTGCTATGGCTTGCACAACACTTATTGAAGGATACGGGAAAGACTCAGTCATAACCAGCCTGCTTGACAACTTTGCCATCTACCTTCGTCCCGTCAATAATCCTGACGGGCATGAGCTTTACCTGAACACGGCTCAGAGCAACAGAAGCACCGTCAGGCCTCACGATACGGACAATGACGGACTGTTTGATGAAGATCCACCCGAGGACCTTGACGGTGACGGAATAATCCTGACCTTGAGATGGCCTGACCGGGAAAACGGCACCATGATACCAGACCCGGATGATCCATCGGGACGCATAATGAAAAGAGTGCCCCGCGGTGAGGGGATTTATTCAACATCCGGAGAAGGAATTGACAATGATAATGACGGCCGTGTCAATGAAGATGGCATCGGAGGTCTCGATCTTCACAGGAATTACCCTGAGAACTGGCGCCCGGAGAGCGAGATGACCGGCAGAGGCTTCACCCAAAGAGGCGCCGGTGATTATCCCCTGAGCGAACCGGAAACAAGAGCCGTCTTCACATTCCTGATGACACACCCGAATATATACGTCGTCAACTCAATGGACACCAGGGTGCCAATGCACCTCCGCCCGCCCTCAACATCTCCCTCGGCAGAGAGAATGTACCCGGAAGATCTCAAATGGTACATTTATTTTGACGACCTGGGAAAGAAGATCACCGGATATGAGAAGGCGGGCGATGTATATGATGATTATGGCAAAGGGCAGCCTCTCTTCGGCCATGGCCCCGATTTCGGGTACTGGTATCTGGGGTCGATATGGTATGGAGATGAAATATGGAACGGCGGACAGCACAAAGACTATGATGGTGACGAAGATAAAGACCAGATCGACATGCTGAGGTGGGATGATGAAGAGAATAACGGGGAGGGCTTCATTAAGTGGAAGCCGGTCAAGCACCCGCTTCATGACAGTGTCGAGGCCGGCGGCTTCCATCCGAAATTCTTCAGTCAGAATCCCCCGGCGGCACATATTGAAGAATGGGCGTCAAAACAGGCCCTGTTCAACCTTGAGATGGTGAAGCACCTGCCCCGGTTGGAGTGGGAAGAATATTCAGTCAGGAGAGTCAAAAAGCATAAGGGTGACTCAACTGATTATGAACTGACAATCAGGTTCAGGAACAGCGGCAAGCTTCCAACGGCGCTTAGCCAGGCACACCTGGTAAAAATAGTCAGGCCTGATGAGGTCAGACTGACCTTTGACACGGTGAATGGGGAGAAACCGCTCTTCAGGGTTCTCGATCCGGCACCGGCACCTGGCAGACGTGAAGCCATGATGATGAATGACGAAGAGAGAAGAGGGCCGGATTATATTTCAAAATCAATTGGTTATACACCTGGAGGTGTTGTGGGCGAGGCGCTCTTCCGGATAAGGGTCTATGGCAACGCTGAGATAAAAGGAAAGGCGCGGGTGGTCACCACCCGTGCAGGTGTTCTTACTGACAGGGAATTTATTGTCAGGCAGTGATTTCAGCAGGCTTTCAGTGCAGAGACCAGATCAGGGTACCTGAAACTGAAGCCGGCAGCTCTCAGTCGTTCTGACGAAATCCTGCTGCCGCTGGTCAGCACCACGGACATCTCCCCGAGTATTACCCTCAGCAGCCATGCGGGTACATGGGGGAGGAACACCGGCAGCCCCTTCTGCCTGGCCACCTCGGTCATCAGCATGTCATGCGTTATGTGTTCGGGCGCTGATGCATTGTACGGTCCGGTCATTGTACCGTCACTGACAGCCTTGAGATATATCTGGCAGAGGTCGTCAATATGGATCCACGGGAAATACTGGTTGCCCGGCCCCAGCCTGACTATCAGCCCGGCCCTGGCCGGCGATGTCATCTTTGACAGGGCTGAGCCCGAGGAGGCCAGCACCACGGCGGTCCTTATCTTTACCACCCTGACACCCTCAGCTGCAAAGGGATCTGCGGCCGATTCCCAGAGGCGACTGGTCTCCGCCAGGAAATCACTGCCGGCGGGGTCATCTTCACTGTAAATTCTCTCGGTGGTCTGAGAACCGTAGATGCTTATCCCAGAGGCGGTGATGAATACCGAGGGCATCACGCCCGACCCGGCTGACGACCTGTAAACCAGGTCTGCCGTCTCCGTGCGGCTGCTGATGATCTCCCTTTTGCGGGCCTCGCTCCATGGCTTCGAGCCTATGTTTGCCCCTGCCAGGTGTATTATTGCGTCTCCATCCCTGAACGCATCAGGGTCACAGTATCCCTGCTGCGGATCCCACAGGTATGACTTGAATTTTTCTCCCTCTCTGATCTTCCGGGTGAGATGCACTACCTCAAAACCCTCCCCTGCAAGCAGACGGCTCAGGTGCGAGCCTATCAGACCGGTTCCCCCGGTTATAACTACCCTCTTTGAATGGCTGATCGCCTTCTCTTTTGTATTCATTAGCTTTTTCTTCAAAATTATTAAAAATTTAAAGGGGATCAGGATTACCTTTTTGATATGATTTTGAAATGTTCTACTTTTACCTCCTGCATTAGAATTAATATAAACAGGGCAACATAAAATGGTAAACCAGAAGAAAATCAAAGGAGTGATTGGCATACTGACGGGCGGAGGCGATGTGCCGGGGCTTAACCCTGCAATCAGGGCCGTTACCATCAGGGCTAACAGGGAAGGGTACAAGGTGATAGGGCTCCGGAGGGGTTGGGGCGGTATCATCGAGATTGTCAGGGATCCCAAGGCAGACAACAGCAATTGCTTCCATGTGCTGACAGATGACATCGTCAATAAGTCGGGAAGAACAGGGGGAACATTCCTTCATACATCTCGTACAAGACCGAGCCATGTGGCTAAAAATGACGTGCCGGATCATCTGAAGGATACATACAAGGATGAAGTCAATGACCTCACACCTGAGGTTATCAAGAACCTCGAGTGGCTTGGCATTGATTATCTCATACCCATTGGCGGAGACGACACCCTGAGCTACGGGGTCCATCTATACAAGCAGGGCGTTAAGGTGGTCGCCATCCCGAAGACCATGGACAACGACGTGCCGGGAACGGACTATTGCATCGGGTTCAGCACCTGCGTCACGCGCACCATACAGATGACCAATACCCTCCGTACGTCGGCCGGGTCACATGAACGCATCATGGTCCTTGAGGTGTTCGGCAGGTATGCCGGGTTCACCGCCATGCTCCCGACAATGGCCGGCGCTGCAAACCGCTGTGTAATACCAGAGTACAGGTTCGACATAGATCAGCTCGCCAGGCTTCTCGTAGAAGACCGCAACTCCAACCCGAGCAAGTACTCAATAGTCCTTGTATCCGAAGGAGCGCTGTACAAGGGTGGTGACATGATATTCCAGGACAATGAGCGTGATGCGTATGGCCATGCAAAACTGGGTGGCATAGGCGACCTGGTATCTGCCGAGATCAAGGAACACACAGCCAGGTACAACAAGGGTAAAATCATCAATATCATTAACCAGAAGCTTGGTTACATGGTCAGGGGCGGTGACCCTGACGCCGTGGATTCAATCGTTCCCATGGCATTCGGCAACCTGGCCCTCGACCTTATCATGAAGGGGATACACGGCAGGGTTGTGGTGCTCAAGAACGGACGCTATGACAATGTTCCCATCGATGTGGTCACCTCATCAAAGAAGGTGGTCAAGGTGTCAGAGTATTACAATACCGAAAGGCTGAGGCCTTACTATTCGAACTTCGAGATGAAGCCATTCTTCCTGATGGCAGCGGAGTATTGAAAAACCTGGGCTTTTGCGGCAAAAGAGGTGATGTCACGGTAAACCTGGCATCACTTTTTTTATTTTTATCACAAATTTCACGGGGGTGAAGCAGGGTATTGTCATAAAATCAACAGGGAGCCGCTACAGGGTACTTGATGATGAAGGTAACATCCGTGAGTGTGTTCTCAAAGGCATTTTCAGGGTCAGCGGAGCCCGTACCACCAACCCGGTAGCGGTAGGAGACAGGGTGACGATTGATGAGAGGGAGTCTCTTATTACGGCACTCTCTCCCCGAAGGAACTACATCATACGCAAGGCATCCAACCTCTCAAGGGAGTCACAGATAATAGCTGCAAATATCGATCAGGCCTTCCTGATGATCTCGGTCAAAATGCCGTCGACCCCCGTGGTGTTCATTGACCGTTTTCTTGCCACGGCCGAAGCCTATCGCATTCCCGCTTCTATTCTCATAAACAAGGCTGATCTTTACGGTACTGAAGAGATAGACATTGCCCTCAGGATCAGGGATGTCTATCAGAAGATAGGATATCCCGTCTTCATCTTCTCCGCCACCGAAGATGAGAACATTGACCAGATTGCTGAGCTCCTCAGTAATAAGACAACACTTGTCGCGGGGAACTCCGGAGTAGGCAAAAGCACTCTGCTGAACAGGCTCAATCCCTCCCTGGCGCTCCGGACCGGCCCTATCTCCGATTATCACGAACAGGGCAGGCACATCACCACCTTCCCTGAGATGCACCCGCTTCCCGGAGGGGGGTATGTAATTGATACACCGGGAATACGCGGGTTCGGGGTCATTGACTTTGACCGATACGAGATCTACCATTTTTTTCCTGAGATATTCAGGGCATCTCCGGGATGCAGGTTTTACAACTGCCTCCACCTGAATGAGCCCGGATGCGCCGTTCGTGAGGCCGTAGCCGGCAACATGATTGAACCCTGGAGATATAAAAGCTACGTCAGCATGATGCTTGAGGACAATGATAAGTACAGATAATCGTTATCTCAAAGGAAAGAACCACTTCTGAATGAAAAAAATCTCGCTTGTTGCGTATTCCGCTTTCCTGTTCCTTGTGGTGATCACTGCATTGTTCTATGTCAGCCTCTTCAGGAACCAGATAGAATACTCAAACAAGATCCTTGACAGGCAGGTGATGATTGTCGGCTCCGACATTGATAACACCAGCATGTACATCATCAGTGACCTCAATGAGATCGATTTTTCCGATGATATCCCGCAATTCTTCACAGACCCGGCAGTAAATGAACGTGCCCGGGAGAAGATGAAACTCTATTACTCCAGGTACGAGGATCTCATTGTAGGGCTGATGCTTAACAACAACCTGGGTGATATCTACACCCTTTTCAAGGATGAGGAGAGGAATTCCTGGCTTGACGGCTCCTACAGGGCACAGTCGGTGCCGCAGATCTACAAAGTGGAACGGTTTGAAAAAGAGAGGGAGAAGTATAAGTATTACCTGCCGGTGCTCAGCAACGGAGAGGTGCTGGGGAACCTTGTAATCACTCTCGACTTCACCAGGTACTTCTCGAGGATTTTTACAAAGTATAACCTTGAACAGTTTCAGTGGCAGTGGGTGGTAAATGATACGGGGACAATAATTTTCGACAATCATGGCGGGGAGGTAATTTACAGCCAGCTGAATAAGATCACCGATGCCCTGGAACAGGGCAACTCAGGAAGGCTCAACCACGATATGGAGAGCGGGGGCGTTGCAAATGAGATACTCTCATCATTTTACCCGGTAAACTTTCTGGGGCTGGATTTCGGCCTGGTCTTCTCTGCGCCCACCGAATTCTTCAGGAAATATATCGTAAGGAACTTACTGATCCTGGGTATTCTGACCATGCTCACGCTCCTCTTCATAATCTTCCTCTTCCGGCACTATCTGAGGAGGCAGGCCGGCAAGCTCAGGGAAACGGAAGACTCAGAGAAGGCGCTCTTATCAATAATAGACCAGATGCCGGTAGGGTTCATCATATACAACCCGGGCAGGGAGATCATCAGGGCAAACAGGCAGGCGGCTCTTCTCTTCTCTTTTGAGAATGAAGATGAGATGACCGGAAAACTTGTGCCTGACCTCTCGCGCAACGAATATGTGAGTGATCACACCGACCAATACAGCCAGGGGAAAGTCATCAGGCTACCCGGGACTGAGGGTGACAGAATAGTATTCATTAACAGCATCCCGGTAAAATACCGGGGTGATGACACCACGCTCGAGGTGCTGATTGACGTTACCTCGCTTGAGTCGGCCCGCAGGCAGGAGGCAGATGCCAATATCGCCAAATCGGAACTGCTGGCACGCATGAGTTTCGAGATCAGGACACCGCTGAACGGCATCCTTGGGATGACCGAGATACTCAACAGGTCTGACCTGCCGGAGGAATCGAAGGA
>JBHEOU010000060.1:0-276 GCA_046260645.1 Bacteroidales bacterium
GCAGCTGAAGCTACCGTCACTTTCCCGGGCGCTCCCACCTCGAACAGGAGCCAGCCGATTCCTGCAACGATAACCACCATTGCGGCAATTCTGGCAAATGTCTGAATGAAGGACCGTCTCTGCATGGTGATGGCAGGCTTTTCAGCCTCTATTCTGCCATTAAGTCTCTCCCAGGCCTTGTCAACATCAATAAAATCGTTATCTGTTTGTTTCAGATCATTCCATTTTTTCATTATCTCTCCGTCTTCACTGATCAGGAGCCTGGCCGCTTCGTCG
>JBHEOU010000060.1:456-6752 GCA_046260645.1 Bacteroidales bacterium
TCTCTCGGGCAGGCGTTCGAGCACTCTTGCCACTCTTGCCTGCAGTTCGCTGTAGTATATCGCTTCGGTCACCGGTTCGGAGACCAGTTCAGCCCGGGCAGTCATCTCGCCGGCATGGCGGCTGACCACCTTCTGATGTTCGATATAGTGCAGCGCCCTGTTGTGCGCCGAGCGAAAGAGGTATCCGTTCAAAGAGCTTTCAATCGTGAGGGTCTGTCTGTCCTGCCACAGCCTGAAGAACAGATCTTGCACAATCTCCTCCGCCGTGTCATGGTCTCTGAGCAGTGTCTTTGCATACCGCACCAGTGAGACATAGGAGGACCGGAACAGCTTCTCAAACTCCTGTTTGTCGCCCTGCCTGATCCTCCCTATGATATCACTGTCACTGCTCATTCTTCAGTGGCCCTTCGTTTATTCCGTCCTGTCGCTGAATTTTACCTTTCTGCTGAGCCTTCTTATGGCTGCCTCGATGCTCTGATCGGGCTCGATGACGTTATAGTCTCCCCAGAAGTCGGGATCTGCGAAGGCTGCAACCTCTTCGCTGAAGACGTCCGTCGGCCTGATCTTTTCCTTTGATGTGAATCTCACAACGTCTTTTTCAGTACGGTCAGTGATGGCAAGCTCTGACATGGTGGTATAGTTTGTATTGAAGAGCTTTTTCTTCCAGTCGACCTTGAATTTGACCTCTGCCCTTGAGTGGGTAAAGTACCATTTGCCGTCCATTTCGCGGTAGCGGACCATGTAGGAGGTTACCTCGGGTGTCACCTGCATGCCCATGGGTTTCTTCCTGATGAACATTGATGTTGCCAGTTCCTTGTTCTCGAGGTTGAATGCGAACTCAGCCTGCGCCACTGCATAGGTTTCGATGTCTATGAACAGGCGACCATGGTAAAGCGGTGTGGTGATAGAAGGCTTCTGGTAGAAGTTGATAACGTAGTTGGTCCTGTCATCAATGACAACAATGCTTGACAGCTCGAGGTCATACTGATCGATGGCCTCCCTGGTAAGGAAGGTCTCGGGGTTTTTGACCACATCAAGGTAAAGAGTGGTTGTGGGGCCGCCCTGAAGCTTGAAGAGGACAGTATCCATCTTCTCAACGTCATTGCTCTTCCTCCCCTTATATATCCTTACGGCATCAAACCTGAGGTCATTCTGATACGGAGCCTTGAAGACTTCCACAATGGCTTCGCCAATGGAGATGTAACTGCGGTTTTTTCTGACAGTCTCGCGGTAGAAGGCGGTCATGTCATTCGGAACCCCCGGGTAGTTGTCATCGAAGCGGCTTATCACCTGCTCCATGATCTCAGCGGGTATCAGGGGTTTTACTATGATCTCTTTTATGGGGATCATTGCTGTCTCCAGCGCAATGACGTTGCGCTGGCCGTTGGTCTTCATCTCATCAATGTCCATCACCCTGTTTTTGTACCCTACGTAGGAGATCTCGATTTTGCCGGTCTCGCCTACACCAATCTTGAGAATGAACTCACCGTCAAGGTTTGTCACGGTTGATACGTTGCTTCCCTGCAGTGCTATGCCTGCGAAGATAAGCGGTTGATTAGTCTCGGCATCAACAACCCTTCCACGTATAACGGTCAACTGCTGCTGCTCCTTCTTTGTTTTGCCCGGAGCGGCTGATGCTGACAGGTCTCCCGCTGAAACAAGTATGAGGAGTGCCGAAGCTATTACTGATAAAAAAATCTTGGTTTTCATTGTCGTTCAATTTATTAATTGTTTTTAATCCGGATCATCTTTATATAGTAATGACCGGAATAGTCCCCTCTACCCCTTAAATTGACGAAAAAAAATTGTTCATTTGCCCTGCCATGCCTGCCAGGTATCTGAATGCAAGTTACTCTGTTTTCTCTTATGCAGTGAAGAGAGTGACTGGCTTTTCAGTCAATCCGTCGTTACCACCGGCAATAAGCGTGGAGCTGAGCAGCAGGTGCAACCTTGCCTGCCCGGAGTGTGTCACCGGTGCCGGGCTGCTTCAAAGGAAAAACGAATTCATCAGTTTCAGCCTGGCTGGGAAGATTGCCGCTGAGCTGCGTGGCCATACTATCTCTGCCTGGCTCTGCTTCCAGGGTGAGCCGATGATGCATCCGCGTTTCTTTGATATTGTTGACCTCTTCGGAGAGATGAACCCGGTGATTTCAACTAATGGTCATTATTTGAGTGAGGAAGTATGCCTGAGGCTGACCGCTTCACCTCTGAGGAAGATCATCATTTCATATGACGGAATATCGCCTGAGGTGTACAATATATACAGGAGAGGAGGCAATCACGAACTTGTCACAGAAGGGATCAGCAGACTTACGACCATCATAAGGGAGAGGGGTTCGCGGCTTGTGGCCGAGCTCCAGTTCCTGCTTCACAGGGGGAATGAGCATGAGGCCTCAGCTGCTGCAGAGCTGGCGTCATCTCTTGGTGCCGGCTTCAGGATAAAGAGTATGCAGGTGCTTGACAATAAGAGGGCAGGAGAATGGATGCCGGCCGGCATAGGAAAGTCGCGGTATATAATGTCAGGGGGAGAATGGAAGCTGACAGGCATCGGAAAGTCACGGTATATAATGTCAGAGGGAGAATGGAAGAAGGCCGCAATCCCTTCACGGGGGTGCCTGAGAATGTGGACCACTGCAGTCATCACTGCCGACGGCGATGTAGTGCCCTGTTGTTATGACAAGAATGCAGGTCACGTGATGGGAAATCTCAATGAACGGACGTTCAGGGATATATGGCATGGGAAACAATACAACTCTTTCAGGGATACTGTCATGAAAAGCAGGAGCCTGATAGATATATGCCGTGACTGTCCGCAGGGCAGCCGCATTTTTTTCAGAAGGTGACATCCGATACTGTTGTCAGGTAAACATCATTTACTAATTTTAAGCATCCAAACTAAACCGCCAATGAAAATCCTGAAAATCTCACTTGGTATAATTGCCGTGATTATTGCAGTTGCACTGATTGCGGGAGGCATTCTGGTCTCTTCGCTTCGCAAGTCAGGGCTGCCTGAGCTTAACGGCGAGAAGCCGCTCTCCGGCCTCAAGGCTGACGTTAAGGTTATCCGTGATGAGCGCGGGGTGCCTCATATCTATGCCTCCAGTGCTCATGACCTCTATTTCACAACAGGTTATATCACCGCACAGGAGAGGCTGTGGCAGATGGACATGGTAAGACACGCAACACAGGGCAGGTTATCGGAACTTTTCAAGCGCGACATGACCGCAACAGATTATTTTCTGAGGTCACTTGGAATGTCAAAGAAATCGCAGATGATCCTTGAGAAGGAAGACCCGGCGATACTTGCAGTCCTGCAGGCTTATTCTGACGGAGTCAATGCCTGGATTGCGGAAAGCGGCAAAAAACTGCCTGCGGAATTCAGGATACTGGGTTACAAACCTGAACCATGGACCATGATCGATATAACAAATATTATCGGTTTTATCGGGTGGGATCTTGCCTCATCAAACCTGTCGGATGAGATAAACCGCTATAAGCTGGGGGAGATGCTCGGGCCGGAGAAGGCCGCGGAACTGGTTGCCGACTGGAAGCTGGTTGACGAGGTCGTATTCCCTGACTTTGAGATTGATGCGAAGCTGATGGAGGAAGCCCTGTCTGCCATAGGTTCCATGGAGGAGCTTGAGAAGCTGGGGATCTTCTCACTGTCGGGAAGCAACAACTGGGCTGTCTCGGGCAGCAGGAGCGAGACCGGCAAGCCGATACTTTCCAACGACATGCATCTCGGGTTCAATGTGCCCGGATTCTGGATGCAGGTTCATCAGGTCATACCCGGGGAGCTTAATGTGACCGGGGTGATATTCCCGGGTGAGCCTTTTGTTGTGGCCGGGCATAATGACAGGATGGCCTGGGGCATGACCAACCTTAGTGTTGATGACATTGACCTGTTCGTTGAGACGGTAGACTCATCAGGCAATAACTACCTGTATAACGGCGAGTGGCTGCCCTTCAGGGATGAGGAGGAGGTCCTGAAGATCAGCGACGATTCTTCAGTTACAAAGGTTATCAGGTATACTCACCACGGTCCGGTCATCTCAGGCATGAGGGGCATTGATGATGCAGTGCTGACGATGTGCTGGTCAGGATACCAGTACAGCGACGAGATAAAGGGTGTATACATGCTCAACAGGGCTGGGACATGGGATGAGTTTCGCACCGCCCTGAGCCATTTCAGGTCTATAAGCCAGAACTTCGCCTATGCCGATGTAGATGGCAACATTGGCCTGCAGACAGGCGGCGGCGTGCCAATCAGAAAAGGTACGGGATTATTGCCGCGCAGGGGTGATACCGATGAATATGAGTGGAAGGGGATTGTGCCCTTTGAGCTGTTGCCCTCCTCATTCAACCCGGAAGAGGGATTTGTCTCATCTGCCAATCAGCGTACAGTGGGAGAAGATTATCCCTTCTTTATCAGCGGCGTATTTTCAATGCCTTACCGTATAATGCGCATAAGGCAGATGGCCTCCGAAAAGGAGATACTCGGCATAGAGGATTTCAAGAGAATGATTACCGATAACCATTCTGCCTATGCGGCCATGCTTACCCCCGTGATACTTAAGGTTGCCGGTGAGATGGATGATGCTGATGATGCTGAAAGGAAAGCCATTGAGGAGCTCAAAGGATGGGATTATTCAATGGATGCTTCGCTCATTGCACCTTCGCTTTTCGAGTTCATCAGGATTGAGCTGGCCCGTCATATCATGAAGGACGAGCTTGCTGACCTGTACGGATCGGCTCTTGGCAGGCAGTACGATTTCTATATATATAAGATGGTAAACGAGGGTCCGGATGAATGGATTGACAATATAAGCACAGCCGGGCATGAAACGATGGAGGAGATCATAGCCATGAGCATCAGCTCGGCCGTTGATACCCTTACTGCACGGTACGGAGGCTATGGTGAAAGCTGGCAGTGGGGCAGGATACACAGCTTCACGCTGGAACACCCCCTGGGATCAGTGAAGATCCTGGACAGGCTTCTGCGGCTGAACTCAAAGACCTACGGTGTGGGGGGGAGCTATCATACGGTGGAGGCTTATTCATTCAGCGAAAACTTCGAAGTGAATCACGGCGCCTCCGAGCGGCATATCTTCAATACGGCCGACTGGGACAAGTCGCTCACGGTGATACCCACAGGCATGTCAGGCATCCCGGGAAGCCCTTTCTACCTCTCGCAGACCGAGACATATGTCAATAGCGGGTTTTACAGTGATCCGTTCACGGACCAGGCGGTGGAAGCGGCAAAAAAGTATGAGATGATATTCAAACCAAAATTGTAAAAATAATGATCTCCGGCTGAGGGGATCGATATGTGACCAGTTGCAGAGGATGCCTCCAGCCGAGGTTTTAGTTAGACCACCACCTTCACGACGGTAACCTCTTTATCGCAGTAAATACGGGCAAAATAGACCCCTGCCGGCATGTCACCCAGAACCAGGCTAATGGTTCCTGATGACTCGGTAAATGTATCTTGGCACACTATCCTTCCCGCACTGTCAAACAGCTCCACCCTTATCGTGGAGCAGCGGGTAAAGGCTGATGACTCAAAGGTGACCATAGCATCAGCGGGCTGCGGGTAGACTTTTGTCTCTTCGCCTGCTGGTCCCGTCTCTTCGATGCTGCTTAACACACCTATAATTAGGTTGAAGGCGCCTGTAGCTCCGCCGGCACTACCGTCAACCTGTATCCAGTATTTTTGGTTGGCTTCCACATCCAGTGAAGTGATGCGCGGATTAAAGTCTGACTCTGTGTAATCATCGTTAGCAGCCAGAAGGGAATAATTACCGCTGACAATATCTGCCGCCGACCCTGCTTTATAAACGGCGATCTGGTTGTCAAATCCTACTGAATATATAGTAACAGTCCGGTTCGCTTCAGGGACAAAAGTGAACCAGATGCTTTTTTCGACTATGTTTTCTCCGGTGCCGTATTCATCGCACCATGAGAGTTGTCCAGTACAGCTGCTAAATGGTGGTACGGGCTCACCCTCCTCGATCGTGGCGCATGAGTTTGTGAAGGGACCATTGGTCCCGGTTGCTATTTCGATAGCGTTTGCGATATTGTCATTTGTCTGTGCCTCCAGGGGAATGCTGATTCCGATGGTACTCTGGCAGGAGCCCTGAAAGCCAGTGAGGGTTATTTCTAAGTCCGTGCTCTGTGTAATCTGCACTCCGTCAAGCACCCTGATTTCAGCAGGATTGGCGCTGTTATTGACTATATAAAAGAGGTCGTCCGAGTTATCCTTGAGGGTCCACAGGTAAGCGTCGGCTCCATAAGCC
>JBHEOU010000060.1:6762-7312 GCA_046260645.1 Bacteroidales bacterium
TGACAGCTGGCTGAAGGTGGAGAGACAAGAATCCTGTGTTCCCGACGGTATGGCTTTAAGAGAGAGATTGGTACCGGCAGTGATATAACTTTCAATGGTCAACAGGTCCGATCCGGCGCTGTTAAAAACCTTAAGGGAAACGTCGTAAGCGCCGGCCATCATGAATGAGATCACGGGTGACTGTGAGGATGCATCTGTGCCGTTATGGTAAACTGCCCTGGCTGGCCTGAATGACCACTCCCAGTTCAGTGGCTCGAATGCAGAAAAACCGGTAATTTCTATGGGTGAGTCAACACATACGGCAGAGAACCGTGAAAGAAACAGTGCATCGGGCAGGTTTGTAGAGGGGTAATAGCCATCGACCATCGTCAAACCGGAAGAAATTGGGTCGAGAAAGGTCCTCAGCGGAGGATACAGACTGCCCGGCTGGTTCCATGAATAGCTGAGTTTTCCGTAAAAGTCAACTATGTTGCCTCCGTGGAGCTGTCCTCTTATTCTTTTATTCTCGTCGAAAAGGGGTGAGCCCGATGAACCTGAGGCTGTTGTACCC
>JBHEOU010000060.1:7332-8742 GCA_046260645.1 Bacteroidales bacterium
GATTTTCTTCATTTGTTGCGGCCGGGTCATTGTCAAGGGAGATCTTCTTCGTACGGCCGTTGGGGTGATGAATGCAAGACGAAAAGAGAGGAGGATTTTCGCCCGCATCCCAGCCTGCAAAGAAGGGCTGGTATGATGATGGCACCACGTCATTGAATTCAAGAAGGGTATAATCTGATAGTCCGCCTGTGGTACGCAACGACGTTCCTGACAGGGTCTGCGAGGCATATAGTGATATGTCAGTACATGAAGCTTCCTCAAAATTGAAATATGCAACTATGGTGGCTGCTTTGCTTTCGGAGTTGATGCAGTGGTAAGCTGTCAGAAAGTAAGGCGTTCCGTCATTTCTGGTGTTGTTTATCAGGGCTCCCGAGCAGAGATAACTGTACTGTCCGTCATTGAAGCTGTACTTGCACACAGAGTGCTTCTGGTTCTGATATGGTATACCCTCCTCACAGTTGACAGCTATAAAACCCAACGCGTCGGTATTTCCAGATTTGAGTCCGAGGACATCAATGAAAGCCTGGCCGACCCAGCCAATGATGATCTCACCCTCAAACATTATTCCTGTAGGCTCGTAATATTCGATTATCACATGGTCTCCGGGAAAGTCGCCGGTAACGAACATGAGGTCAGTGGTCATGTTGATGCCGGAGTATGCTCCTCTGATGACTTCATACTTATCATCATAAAGCCATAGCCGTGCTCCTTCAGGAACGAGATACTTCCGGAAAATTACCTGCAGGGATTTACCCTCCGTGGAATTGATCCTGTATTGCCATAATGTTCCGCCGTCCGGCAACAGTGTCCGTTTGGCGGAACGCTTAAGGTCGGTATCTACCTCCTCAAGCACTGCATATCTGAGCGGTAACTGCTTAGAGGGATCGGATCCGGCAAGAGCAGAGGTATCCATTGATGGCAGTCTGTAAGTGGCTATCTCAGTGATACTTTTTATTTCTCCCTGCTTATATGAAAGGGGCAATCCACCTTCGGAGATCTGAGCCGTCAGGTGAAGACTAACTGCAATGACTGAGAATATCAGTGTTAATTTCTTCATGGGATTACGACCGTCTGGCAGATTATCACTGACTCATCAGAGACGTTGTACTCAGCGTCTATAAAAGTATTATACGGTCATGATTTCCTTTTCCTTGGCCTCCATTACCTTATCGACACGCGAGATATGCTTGTCGGTCAGCTCCTGTACCAGTTTTTCTCCGGTTTTCTCCTCATCCTCAGGCAGCCCCTCCTTAAGCAGTGTCTTAAGCTCGTCGAGGAACCATTTGCGGCTTGTCCGGACACTGATCTTGGCGGTCTCACCCTCCTGCTTCACCTGTTTCACCAGCTGATGCCTGCGCTCTTCTGTCAGAGGCGGCACATTGATGCGTATGGCCTCACCGTTGTTTATCG
>JBHEOU010000060.1:8953-9201 GCA_046260645.1 Bacteroidales bacterium
CTCCACGGCCCGAAGCGCCGCCGCGGTGTCAGTGGTGAAGAATGGGTTCCCGGTCCCGCCGGCCAGGATGCATACACACCCGCAGTCGAGCGCAGCCGAGACCCTGTCTCTGATATACAGTTCACCCACGGGTTCCATGCGTATGGAGGTGAACACCTTGGCGCTGCATCCGGCCCTGATGAGGAAGCTTTCCAGGGCAATGCTGTTGATGACCGTGGCAAGCATACCCATCTGGTCTCCCTTTACAC
>JBHEOU010000061.1:0-229 GCA_046260645.1 Bacteroidales bacterium
CTCATGTAATGCGAATCCATCAGTTCCACAATAGCATTCTGGGAGGAGCTGTTTCCTTCGGGTTTCAGGTTCTTGTAACCTGTGACTCCGAGGAGGATTCCCAGGGAACAGTACATTGCCACAACCACAGTGGACAGGAGTATCCTTGCAGGTACGGGTAATGACTTAAGCCCCCCCTCCTTTTGCAGTTCAATCCTGCGCATAACATCATCGGCGAATGACTCAGGAG
>JBHEOU010000061.1:308-8933 GCA_046260645.1 Bacteroidales bacterium
AATCTGACATGACTTATTTTAAATGAATTTACGTCCTTAATAAAAAGACAACTTATTAACCGTAAACCTGCGGTCTCTCAGAAAATTATTTTCCGAGATTGTTGATGCGTTCCTTTCTGGGGCAGTCTTTCTTGTTGCAGGTCTTGCACTGTTCATCAAGCTGCATCATTCTTTTGAATATTAAAGTCAGCCTCTGTTGCTGCTCCTCGTTGCAGATACTTTTCATGTTCATGAAATAATCCGTTGTATGCCTTCTCAGTGATGTACTGAGAGTCCCCACTTTCCTTGAGAGGCTGTCAAGCACCGCCGGATCGCTATTTTCCTTCGCCAGCTCCTCTATCATGGCAACATTGGTTTCGCACATCAAGTCAAAAACAATATTGTAAGTCCTGATAGTCTTGTCATTTTCCACCAGCACCTTTCGGTACTGTTCATCAGAAAGGCTCAGCTCCTTGCGGAGCATATCCATTGAATTAATCACTCCGGTGTCATTCGTCGATTTTTCGGCTGAAACTTTCATTACAAGGAAGGTAACGACGGCGGAGGTGATGATCAGAAGCAGGATCAGATTGAACCATAATAAAATCCTGTTGGTTTTTTCAGGTATCATGATTTGAAGTTTTAGGTTCCTTTTTAACTGGTGGGTCCGGGCAGCATTTTTTCTTAAGATTCTCGCGTGCCCGGAATAGCAGCGACTCAACCGATGAGACAGACAAACCGAGCACGCCGCTTATCTCTTTATAGGAGAGTTCCTCATAATAATAAAGAATAAAGGCTTTATGCTGGTTAGACGGAAGTGATGCCACGGCCTTTGCGAGGATCTCATCCCTTTCGGCATCCTCCAGCCTGTCGCCGGGATGGTCATCAGAGTGGGGTACAACAGGTGAGCCTTCATGATGATCATGATGGAACAGGGTCTCAAGCTGCATCAGTGACCGGAACAGTATGTTCTGTGACCGCTTGAGGTAATTGACAGACTTGTTCAGTGATATACGGTAAAGCCAGAAAGAGACGTTCTCTTCGTTCCTCAGGCTGGCAGCTGAGCGATAAGTCTCGATAAATACCTCCTGAGCAATATCCTGTGCATCTTCCCTTGACTGCAAGACCTTATAGCAGGTGTTCAGCACCAGATCCTGATACTTTGATATCAGGTCACGCATGGCACTGTTATCACCCCTGATAATAGCCTTTACCAGTTCCTGGTCACTCATCCCGGATGGTGTACAGATATACGAGCAGAATAATCATGCTCCTTCAGTTGTGAAGTAAAAATCTATCTGGATGTCCAGCCTTTGTCGCTTAAATAGGACTCAGCCTCTTCGCGGGTTTTAAAGATGTCTCCCTCCTCTTCCCACCAGGTATCGCCGTAAGCCAGTCCCATCTTGTCACATCCCTCTCCCGGGAGCAGGCTGACGCTCTCAATGGTCTTCATCTTGATCTTATCAGATTTGATGGCCACCACCCTGCATTTGACAGATTTGCCCAGCGTGCTTCCGTCAGAGAAATAGCCCACAACAATACCGTAGCATTCTACATCTTTTTTCAGCCATGAGCCAAGTTTGGCCTGAAGTTCGGAATTAAGAGACACATCAGAGGAAACCTGTTGCGGTGTCTCGGATGCCTTCACGCCATGGCTTCCCTGATTATCGGCACAGGAGGTTACTGTAAATAAGAAAATTAAGATCGAAAAATAAGAAATCAATCGTAACATGGTCAGGTGTTTTAAGTTTGTGATTCTTCCGGCATAAAAATAAAAAAAATTTAACACAAACGTCTCCGCGCCAAAAAATCCCATGTGCCGGTCAAACAAAAAAAGCAACGACGCCCTTGCGGGGGCGTCGCTGCAATCAGATATCTGCGGTATATATTATTTATACCGCCTGCTCTATGTTCCAGACAAAGGCCCTGATGCCCACCTCTGTGTTGATGGCATCGATTCGTTTGACTGCCTCCAGCAGCATCGGAACCATTTCCTCGTCAATAAAGGTCAGTGTGACGCCGTTGATCTCGGGCCAGGTGTGTGTGCCCAGGTGAGGGACCCCCGTAATTGAGCCCACTCCCTCTACATTGTCCCACTGGGTGTATCCCCTGATGCCTAAACGGTCAAGCGTATACTCGATCTTTTCAGTCAGGGCCAGGTTATATATTATCATTACTGCCTTCATGATATTCCGTTTTCATGGTTTGCCTTTATGTCATCCAGAAACTTCATGTCCCTGAATGCCACTTTATGTTTTTTGTCTCTCTCGCCGCGGCGTGCAATAAGCACATAACCCACGGGTACCAGGACCATTGTGACAACAGTCGAGAAAACCAGTCCACCGATGACTGCGATACCCATAGGCTGCCACAGCTCGGAGCCTTCACCCGGATTAACGGCCAGCGGGAGCATTGCAAGGATGGTAGTCATCGAGGTCATCAGCACCGGTCTCAGCCTTGAACGCCCCGAGTCCAGCACTGCCTGGTAGAGCTCCACACCCCTGTCACGGGTGAGGTTGATGAAGTCGACCAGCACAATGGCATTCTTCACCACGATACCGATCAGCATTATGGCGCCGATGCCGGCTATAAGGCTGAGCTTGGTGCCGGTCAGGAAGAGCGCCATGGCGACTCCCGAGAAGGCAAACGGTATCGAGAGCATGATGATGACAGGCATCTTGAGCGACTCAAACTGTGATGCCATGACCAGGTAGACCAGTATCAGCGAGACGACCATCAGCATACCTATGTCCATGAATGATTCGGACATGTCTTCGAAGGCACCTGATATCTCAACCATCACGCCAGAGGGGATAGTCAGACTGTCGAGCTCCTTCTGAATGTCAGCCACTATAAGGTTCAACGCCCTCTTATAGGGGGTCACGGATACGGTGACGATGCGTTCCTTACGTTTCCTCTCAATGTTGGGCGGCGACCAGTACTCCTTAACCTGGGCAATCTCGCCCAGCCTTATGACCTGCCCTGAAGGAAGCGCCACTCCTATGTTCTGTACCTCAGTGATAGAGTTGCGTGCCGACTCCTTATATCTTACGATGACGTCATACTCGTCTCCGTACTGGCGGAGGCGGGTAGCGGTAAGGCCGTCAACACGGTTCCTTATCATCGTTGAAACCTGTGCGGTAGTCAGTCCGTACCTCAGAAGTTTGTCCTGGTCAATGATGATCTGTAGCTCCGGTTTGGACCTGTCACGGCTGATATCCACGTTGGCAGCACCGGGGATCTTTCTGACTCTCTCAGCCAGCTGTTCGGCAAGCATGTTTGTCTGGGATATGTCGAAACCGTATATCTCGATATCAACGGTGTTACCGCCCCCCATGGCGCCCATGCCGCCGGCCTCTGCCAGCACTGAGAAGTTCATCACCTCAGGCATCGGGGCAATGATACGGCGTATCTCTTCGGCAACCTCCTCAGACGACCTGCTTCTCTCTTCCACACCAAGAAGAGCGAAGGTATATGTAACCACATGAGTCCCGCCCTGGCTGAACAAAGCTGTGAACCCTCCGCTGTCATCTGTTCCTGCGGACATCGAAATGAGTTTTACCTCCGGTATCTGTACCCTTACAATTGAATCGATCCTGTCAGCTACCTTTTCCGTTTCCGATACCCTTGTTCCTGTCTGAAGTTCGACGGTAGCCGTAATCCTTGACTCGTCAGCGGCAGGCATGAATTCAGTGCCGATAAATTTGAACAGGAACATGGACCCCGCAAACACTATAATGGCAGCAGCAATCACGAATTTCTTGTGATAAAGCACCCATGAAAGTGTATTCACGTAAAATGCGTCAAGCCGCAGAAGGAATTTGTGAATTGAACCGTCCCACGTCCAGACGGGTGCGTTCTCCCTTATCGGCCTTACCCTGAGCAGCAGTGCGCTGAGAGTAGGGGTCAGGGTGATTGCGGCAATGGTTGACATGATAATCGTTATTGAAACAATCCATCCAAGCTGTGCAAAGAGCACTCCGGTGAGTCCCTTGACGAAGGTCAGGGGAAGGAAGACCGCAACAACCGTCAGGGTGGTGACGATGACTGCCAGCCAGACCTCGTTGGTGGCGTAGATAGCTGCCTCACGCGGACGGCTACCTCGTTCGATATGCTTGGTGATGTTCTCGAGCACCACAATCGCGTCGTCCACCACCATGCCAATGGCAATTGAGAGTGAAGAAAGTGAGATGATGTTGATTGAGCTTCCCGTAAGGAAGATATAAATGAAGGCCACCAGCAGCGATATGGGTATTGTCAGGATAACGATGAGCGTGGCGCGCCATCTGCCGAGGAAGAAGAGCACCACCAGCACCACGAAGATGGCGGCATACAGGAGTGTCTCAGTAAGGTTGTTGATTGATCCCTGGATGAACTCCGAGGTATCCATGATCTTTTCGATGCGGATATCCGGGGGCAGATCCTTCTGAAGCTTATTAATCTCCTTGTCTACCTCGCGGGCTATCTGAACGCTGTTGGCGCCTGACATCTTCTGCACGAAGATGGTCATGCCCTGCTTGCCGTCGATTTTTGACACCAGCTTGGTCTCCCTGATTGTGTCATTGACGGTAGCGACGTCTTTAAGAAAGACATTGTTACCGTTAAAGTTACCGACAATTACATCTGAAATAAGGTAACTTTCGGCAAACTCACCCTGTATCCTGATCGGGTAGTCCATCTTGCCCATCTCCAGGTATCCGGCGGGCATGTTCATGTTCTCAGCCCTGAGTACGTTGCCAATCTGCTCTATTGTGAGGTTGTAGGCTTCCATGCGCCGCGGGTCGACCTCCACATATATCTCCCTGCCGGGAACACCCGCGAGGCCGACGTTACCGACGCCATCTATGCGGTTCAAAGGGTTGACAATCTTCTCATCGAGAATCTTTTCCAGTCCCATGTAGCTCTCTTCCGCAGTGATGGCATAGAAGATTATGGGCATCATGCTGGAGTTGAACTTGAAGATGGTAGGGTCCTCAGCATCTTCGGGAAGGAAGCTCTGGATGAAGGAAAGGGAGCTCCTCACATCATTCGATGCCTCATCAAGGTTAGTCTCGTATTCAAATTCCATGAAAATGACCGAGACATTATCGCTTGACCGGGAAGTTATCTCCTTCAGTCCTGTGACTGAGTTGAGGGCGTCCTCCAGGGGACGGGTTATATTCGTTTCAATATCCGCCGCACTGGCTCCCGGGTAGCTCGTGTAAACCGAGAGGAAAGGGAGCTCGATCTCAGGGTAGAGGTCGATTGGCAGCTGCGTCAGGGAATAAAGCCCCATGACCATCGTGATGACGAAGATCAGTATGGTGGTTACGGGCTTCTTTACTGCACTGGCATAAATACTCATATTCTAAAAGTGTCTCTTGTTATTCATCAATTCGATATCTCCACCGTCTGGCCGTTGTTAAGGCGTGCCTGGCCGTCAATGATGAGGCTGTCGCCCTCCTTCAGTTCGCCGCCGGCAATTTCGAAGCGGTCATCGAACCTCTGTCCCAGGATTACGGGCTTTCTTACGGCGATGCCATTCTCAACCACAAAAATGAACCTCTCATTGGTGCCTTCCTGCATCATGACGGCGTTGGCCGGGACCACGAAGGCCTCCTCACGGCCCATGTCTATGAAAGACCGGGCGAACATCCCCGGGCGAAGAAGTTCGCTGTTGTTGCTAATGCGCACCTCGGCACGGAATGAACGCGACATGGCATCAATTGTCGGATGAACCCTGAAGATGGTGCCCTCGAAATTCTTGTCCGGGTAAACGTCAGCCATCACCTGCACTTTCATCCCGTTCCTGATGAGGGGAAAATACTGTTCAGAGATACTGACGATGATCTTCACCGGGTTGATCTGCATCAGGGTTACCACGGCAGCCTTGCCTGACATGCCGGGAGCACCAGAATAGAGCTCGCCATCCTCAAGATATTTGCCGGTGATAAGGCCGCTGAACGGAGCCTCGAGGAGCGTGTTCTCCTCCATGAAGTCAACATTGGCTTTCATAACCTGGTACTGGGCCTTCGTCTGGTCATAGAGCTGTTCCTTCACGCTCCCCAACTTTAACAGGGTGTCAAGTCTGGCCAGGTCCTTCTCAAGGTTGGCAAGCTGAATTTTGTTTGCGTAGTACTGGGTGCGGTCCATCAGGAAGAGCTGCTGCCCCTTCTGTACCCTGTCGCCTACTTCGACATAGATCTTGTCTACCCGGCCGGGTGTTGAGGGGGCAAGGCTGACCTCCTCATAAGCCTGGATGGTACCTGTATAGTCAACTGTACGGGCGATGGTGGTCTTTGAGACCGGCATGACCCTGACGGGAATTGCTGATGCTACTGCCGAGGTGTCTGTTGACTTTTCGCCGGCAGGTCTCCCCTTCTGTCCGCAGGATGCCAGCAACAGGCTGCCGGCGAGAATCATTGGAAATAATTTACGGTTCATTGTATGCAGATTTGTATTGTTATTGTTTCTATAATTTGTTCATAAGTTTGTCAAATGCCACCTTGGTCTGCAGGAGGTTCATAAGGGCAGAGAGATAGTTGTTCTGCGCCGTCAGGTAGTTGTTGTTGGCCTGCGTCAGGTCAAGGCTCGAGGCCATACCCTGGTTGTACTTGTTCTCAAAGCTTTTAAAAACCCTTGATGCGATCTCTATATTTTCCTTCTGCAGCCCGTACTGCTCCGAGGCGCTCTGCAGGTTAAAGCGGAGCTCCTTCTCCTGCATCAGCAACTGGTCAGTCACCATGGCCCTCGTGTTGTGAGCCTTCTCGAGGTTGATCTTCGCCTTGCTGATCTTTGCATGCCTCTCGCCGCTGTCGAAGATGGGAATAGAGAGCTGGAAGCCGAGTACCGAATTGGGGAACCACTGAAGGTCATTGAGTTTGTCACCCTGGCCGCCCTTGTTATAGTATATCGAACCGGCCAGTGAGGGCAACACAGCAGCTTTTGCTCCGGAAAGCGAGAGTTCGGACATCCTGACCTGACCTTCAATAAGTTTATAATCGATATTATCCTCGATGGAGAAATCCTCCCCTAGCAACTGCTTAACATTTATCTCTTCGATGATGATGTCGAGCGTCTCGGTGAGGTTCAACTCCGTCTCCCTGGGTACACCCAGCATGAACCGCATGAGGTTGTAGTTGACCTCAAGGGCACGCTGCATTGATGCCTTTGTATTGATCAGGGTGGAAACGGTGGACTGCATCTGGTCAACGTCGGTGGCCTCCGCCATACCCACGCTGTACATCGCTTTTGTGGAGGCCAGTATCTCATTGAGGTTGTCAAGGTTGGCTTCAATGACCTTCAGAGTCTCCTGCGAGACCAGAATCAGGTAATAGACTGTCATGACGCTTTCACTGGTATTGGTCTCGGTCTGCTCCAACCCTTTTTCAGCAAGATCGGTTGCCAGCTTTGCGGTTTTCATACCTATGATCCACGGCGCGCTGAAGATGGCCGTGGAGGCTGTGACTCCGAATGAGGTATTGTATTTCGAACCGAATGTGACGGGTAATTTGACTCCGGGCTGACCGAAAATCTCGCCGGGAAGGAGCGTGGTCATAAGCTTCAGGTTGTCATTGATGCCAACGCTGCCGCTGACAGAGGGCAGCCCCGCTGATAGAGCCTCCAGGTAACTTTTATCCGAGGCCAGCATGTCATACCTTGCCGAGGCCACACTCCGGTTATGGGCAAGGGCATAATCCACTGCCTGGTCAACGGTCAGCGTCAGCGCTGCCGGCGAATCCTGAGCCGAGAGACTAAAAGCAGAGGCTGCCAGGAGAGGAATAACAAAAGCAAAAATTCTTCTTTTCATTCGTATAAATTTTTTATTTTATTGGCAGAATAGAACTTGCATGAAATATTATAATCAAATCCTTTTGTGAGCTCTTGTTCATACAAGTTTTATATAATTCAAATAAACTGTTGATCATTCATTACTTAATAACCTGGCTCCAGCTCCTGAATGAGACGGTTCCCCTTTGCTGTTGAGATACCCCGCAGATAGTTGATCATGATATTCCTGATCACGTCGCGTTGCGGAAATTGTTCAGGCGGAAAAATTTTCGTGTCGCCTGTCAGGCTGCCAATGCCCGAAACTGCCCTGCTGATGATTTCAATGTCAATGTCATCCCTGAATATTCCCTGATCTATTCCGGCCTTCAGGAGTTTCCTGGCTCCCTCATAATCGGGATTGTCGCAGACAGCCTTAACACGATGCAGCACCGCATCATGATACTTGCGCAGATCGGAATCTATCAGCGGGTTCATAGATGCCATATGTTCGCGGCTTATCCTCAAAACGGTAAATATTGCTTCCATTACATTGGATGATGAGTCCAGAATCTTCTCAACCATCTCCTTCTGTTTGCGGATCATTTCATTCATCACAGCAAAGAGAAGTTCATCCTTGTCGTGGAACCTTTCATAAATGGTCCTCTTGGATATACCCAGGTGAGCAGCAATTGCATCCATTGTGACGGCCTTTATACCGTATATCCGGAACAGTTCGGCGGCACCGGACACTATCCTGGCATCATATTCTTCGGTCTGACTCATGTGGATTACGTTAATTGGGCGCAATATTCAGAAAACTTTTCCGGTTTTGCAAGTTTTTTCTGTCAAATTATTGTTAAATAACGACAGGCTGTGGGAAAATATTGGTGAATGGCG
>JBHEOU010000062.1:0-8483 GCA_046260645.1 Bacteroidales bacterium
TATGAAAGACATGCGCATGTCTTCTGATCTGAAGATCACGGGCGCAGACGGAGACTCCCTGTCTAAGGCTGAAAAAGACTATCTATGGTATGTGAACCACCGTCTCTCACCGGAGCAGCGTAAGGCATGGCTGAGAGAGTATGACAGCATCAGCAGGGCATATAATGAGAACCCGCTATCAGGCGACTCACTGGCACTCTGGAAACTCAACAGGTACCTGACCGATTATCTCAGGACGATACAATCTGTTGACCGGAATACAGGAAGGTTACTCGACTACCTCGGTTCATCCGGATTGCTGGAGAATACGCTGGTGGTATATACCTCCGACCAGGGATTTTATCTCGGTGAACACGGATGGTTCGATAAACGATTCATGTACGAGGAGTCGTTCCGGACACCGCTCATGATGCGACTGCCGGAGTCGTTATCGGCTCACGGAGACATAGAGCAGATGGTTCAGAACATCGACTTTGCACCCACCTTCCTTGAGCTGGCAGGCGTAGAGCCACCGGCAGACATGCAGGGAGTCTCCCTGGTGCCGCTGCTGAAGGGATCAAAACCGAAAGGATGGCGTGATGCACTCTATTACCATTATTATGAATATCCTGCCGAGCATGCGGTAAAAAGACATTACGGAATCAGAACCGACAAATACAAGCTCATTCATTTTTATAATGACATTGACAAATGGGAGCTTTATGACCTCGGCAAGGACCCGCATGAGATGAATAACCTCATTGACGACCCCGAATATGACAGCATAGAGAGGGATCTCCGGAAGCGCCTTGACGGCCTCAGGAAGGAATACGGCGTGACAGGAGAGGTGCAGTAGCACCTAATCCTGTCTCGCAGCTGCTGTCTCGCGGGTAAGGAGCCAGAATGTGTTTGCGGCGCTCTTCTCTTTTCCCGGAGGCGCTCCGCTTAGTCAAATTCTATATATTTACAGACATTCTATTTTAAACCACAAGAGCTATGGAGAAATCAGGCAGACGCAGATTCATTAAGAGGAGTACGGCAGCAGGCCTCGGCCTGACAATTATTCCCCGTCATGTGCTTGGCGGCAGTGGATACCTGCCACCCAGCGACCAGCTTACCAAGGGGATTGTCGGCGTCGGAGGCATGGGGCTGGGCCACTTCAGTTACGAGAATACTCGCCTGATGGCTGTCTGCGACGTTGATTCCGGGCATCTCAGGAGAGCTCTTGACAGGGCCGGGAAGGGAGTGACAGGGTATCACGACTTCCGGGAACTCATTGCCAGGCCAGACATCGATATTGTGCATATAGCCACCCCGCCTCACTGGCACGGCATCATCGCAAAAATGGCCGCAGAAGCAGGCAAGGACATATGGTGCGAAAAACCCATGACACGAACCATTGGTGAGGGCAAGAGGCTTGTCGGGGCCGTTAAGGCCAACGGCAGGATGTTCAGGCTCAACACCTGGTTCAGGTTCAGCGGCCAGTTCTACGGCCTGGGCACTACCGTCAAGCCTCTCAAGAAGATCGTTAGCAGCGGTGTGCTGGGGTGGCCACTTAAGGTGACCATCAGCGGTATCACCGGCTACGACTGGAAATTTTACTGGAGCGGGTTGACCGACCTGGCCCCCGAACCCGTTCCGGCAGAACTCGATTATGACTTCTGGCTCGGCCCGGCCCCGCGGAAACCCTACAACAAACTCAGGGTGCATGAGAACTTCAGGGGATACTGGGATTATGACGGGGGAGGCCTCGGCGACATGGGACAACATTACATTGACCCGGTGCAGTATCTCCTCGGAAAGGATGATACCAGCCCGGTATCGGTGGAGATCGACGCCCCCCAGCAGCATTATGATGCAGTAGGGTCATGGAGAAGGATAACCTATACCTATGACGATGGCTGCCAGATTATTCTCGACGGAGAGAACCGTGACACTGATGCAGCATATATTGAAGGTCCGGGAGGAAAGATTTTCAAGGGGTTCGTGTCAGATATACCAAATCTTTCAGCCCTTGTCAATGACCTCCCTGATCCCGAGCCCCAGATTGCACTGTTTTCGGAATCAGTCAGGACCAGACGGCCTTTTGCCCTCAATGAATCCAACGGACACAGGTCATGCACCATTGTCAACATGGGCGTGGTTGCGTTGCGCCTGGGCAGGAACCTGAAGTTCGATCCCGTCAAACAGCTGTTCATAGACGACGACGCGGCCAACGCCCTGATCGATCAGCCTATGAGAGGCGAGTGGCATATGTAAAAAAATCAGGAAACAGTATAATCATGAACAGACTCAGAACACTTTTGACACTCTCGGCTCTGCTGCTTTTTAATGCAGTCGCAAGCTCACAGGATGTAAGAACGCTTGAGACCAGGGTAGCCGACCTGCTGGCCAGGTTACCGGCAGACAGCAGGGAGCTTACCGTTCGGCTGATGGAGGAGATGTACTCGCTGGGTGATGATGGAACAGCTCTCATCTGCGGGCAGGTGATACCCGCCGGCACCGGCGATGACACCAGGGCACGCTTTGCGGTCGCGTCACTTACCGCCCACCTCTCCGGTGACAAGGATGAGGCAAGGAAGAATGTATGGGAGAAGCAGTGCATAAGGTTTATGAAGGCAGCAGAGGACAGCGGGGTGAGCGCATTCTTTATGAGGCAGTTGAATCTGATCGGCTCTGACGAGGCCGTTGAGGTACTGAGAGAATATGCCGCCAGTGACGAGTCATGCGATGACGCTGTCATAGCACTGCAGTCGATTGGCAGTGATGCAGCCCTGGATCTTCTTGCTTCCGTCCTGAGGAAAGGCACGTCACCCTGCGCCGCCCAGATGATGATTGCCCTTGCAGAACACCGATACGCCGGGGCACTCGACAGTTATATTTACTGGAACGGGAAAGGCACCGATGCAGAACGGGCGGCAGCACTGTACGCCCTGGCATCAACAGGTGCAGACAGGGCAGGTCAGCTCCTCATGCAGGCAGCGGCGGAGGCATCGTATCAGTGGAATCCGGCAGGAGCAGTGAATTCATTGCTGCTCTATGCAAGGAATGTTGGCCTTGACGGTGATGTAAAGCAGATGGACAGGATTACTGACCTGGTCATCTCAAAAAGCTCCTCACCTGCAACGGCAGGACAGCGTCTTGCTGCCATGAGCGTGAAGACCGCAGTAAAGGGCAACGGAGCCCTGAATATGCTCCTTGAGGCTGCCGATGATCCGGATGTTGCGATCCGCGGCGGGGCGTTGCGACTCGCTGTCGCCATGCCTGGCAGTGACGTGACGAAAAAGTGGATTGGCAGGTACTCAAAAGTACGGCCTGAAGCAAGACCTGAGATACTCTTCATGCTTGGTGAGCGCGGTGATGTTCTTGCCGTGCCCCTGATGATGAAGGCACTGAATGACCCTGCACAGGAGATAGCCGGTGAAGCTGTCACAGCCCTGGCCAGGCTGCAGGGTGAGAAGGCTGTCGATCCGTTGCTGTCATGGATACTCAGGTATGACAATGAGGAGGGCCACCGCGCTGCCGCCAATGCACTGACAACCATACTTGACAGCACAAGCATGGCAAGGGTGGCAGAAAACCTGTCAGCTTCCTCGGGGCACGCAACAGTAACATTGTTATGGCTGCTCTCCTGGTCCGGTGACAGTAATTATTTTAAGACGGTATATCCTTACACCGGATCTGATGACATGGCCGTGCGTGCCGCCGCCCTGACCTCCCTCGCATCGCTGGCCTCATGGGACGACCAGCCGCAGATCATCTCACTGCTCGCGCAGACCAGGGAGAAGGCTGAGATAAACGTTATTCAGGGAGCCCTGCTGAGCGCTGCGATGCGGGGTGACAACCCTGACGGCAGATCAGAGCTGATACTTGACGCCCTTGACAAGAGCAGCGACAAGCTGAAGCTGATTCCGCTGCTGGCCCGCACGGGAGGGGCCGATGCACTGAAGAGGGTGGCTTACGAGTTCGAGAATGGCAATGCTGAGACACGCGATGTGTGCTTTGATGCGCTGGCACACTGGTCAGACCACTCAGCTGTCTCAGCCCTTCGCGATATCTGCGCCTCAGGTAACAAGACCTTCGGCAGACCGGCATTCGACGCTTACCTGCGAACAGTCGCACTATCCTCCCTGACCCCGGAGCGCAAGCTCCTGCTGATAAAGGATATAGCCCCGTATGCCATGGCCCCTGACGCAAAGGCTGAGATGATCTCTCTGGCCTCCGCACTGAAGATCCGCCAGGCAGAATTTTTCAATTCCGGGTTCCTGAATGATCCTTCAGACGACGTTAAGAGAGCCGCCGGGGAGGCAATCGCTTCAATGAACCTGCCTGCTGATGAAGTGTTTGAACCGATGTTCAACGGCAAGGACCTGACAGGATGGAAAGGATTGGTCGGGAATCCTGTCACAAGGGCAGCGATGAAGCCTAAGGATCTGACCGCCAGGCAGAAGGAGGCAGACCAGAAAATGCTCAACAACTGGAGCGTCAGGGATGGCATGATATGGTTCAGCGGTAAGGGAGACAATATATGCAGCGTGAAGGATTATGGAGATTTCGAGATGTATGCCGACTGGCGCATAACGAAGGATGGCGACAGCGGTATCTACCTCCGCGGTTCACCACAGGTGCAGATATGGGATACATCACGCACTGATGCAGGAGCACAGGTGGGATCGGGCGGACTCTACAACAACCAGAAGAACCCTTCAGCACCACTGAAAGTGGCCGATAACCCGGTCGGGGAATGGAATACCTTCCGTATCATTATGACCGGCGACAGGGTCTCCGTATGGCTCAATGGTGAGCTGGTGACTGATGATGTCATCATGGAGAACTACTGGGACAGGAGTATCCCCATATTTGAAAAAGGCGCCGTGGAGCTCCAGGCTCATGGAACAGATCTGAACTTCAGGGATATATATATACGGGAGATAAAGTCTGCCGAATACCAGCTTACCCCCGCGGAGAAGGAGGCAGGGTATGTTTCACTCTTCAACGGCCGCAATCTTGACGGTTGGGTGGGAAACAAGGTTTCATACACCGTGGAAGATGGAATGATAGTCATTAAGCCGGGCGATGACAGTGGCGGAAACCTGTACACCGCGAAGGAGTATTCCGATTTTGTCTTCCGGTTTGAATTCCAGCTCACACCCGGTGCCAATAACGGACTGGGCATCCGGACCCCCATGGAAGGTGATCCTGCCTATGTCGGGATGGAACTGCAGATACTTGACAACACAGCAGCAATATACGCCGATCTCGAGCCATACCAGTATCATGGCTCGGTTTACGGAGTAATACCTGCCAGGAGAGGGTTCCTGAGACCGGTAGGCGAATGGAACTACCAGGAGGTGACAGCCCGGGGGACCAGGATTAAGATAGTACTTAACGGTACGGTCATCGTTGACGGCGATATCGCGGAAGCAGCAGAGAGGGGAACCATTGATGGAAAAAATCATCCGGGTCTGAGGAACAGTAAGGGATATATAGGGTTCCTGGGCCATGGCTCACCGGTCAGGTTCCGGAACATCAGGATTCTGGAGCTCTGAATTTTTAGTCGTGGTTTACTGGCGGGTTATCACCGATTTATCAACACAGGTCAAATTGGGGGTTTCTTTTCTTTGAGGGAAGGATAAAAAGAACCATTTTTGGCGGTCTTTTATATTAAAAGACATATAACAACGTTGATAATCTAATCGGGAGGAAGGGACAGCAACAATAATGAAGATACTGATCTGTGAAGACAACCAACTGGCGCTGAAAGCCATATCAGTAGTTCTTGAACGGGAGGGATTTGACCCGGTGACCGTGAATGACGGCATCAAGGCCATTGAGGTGCTCCGGAGGACCAATTTTGATGTTGTGATAGTTGATATTCACCTTCCTTACCATAGTGGTCTGGAGGTGATAAGGTTTCTTCGCACGGAACTGAAGAAACAGACTCCCGTACTGATCGTCTCCGCATTCAGTGACCCCCAGGTGCAGCGCCAGGCAGGTGAGATGAAGGTCAGCGGTTATATAACCAAGCCATTTGACCCGCAGGACCTGATAAACAAGATCAGGGCTGCAGTAACAGTAATATAAGGTATGCATCACAGCAGATACAGATCATTGCTTTTTTCACTCGTGATAGCGGTCCTGACCGCTGGCGCTCTCTTTTCACAGGAGGTCACCAACCCTGAAGAGGAGTATGCACGGATCAGGTCGCTTGCGCTGACAGGCAATTATACAGAGGCTGAACCTGCTGCCCGGGATCTCGTTAAACAATACCCTGATTATGGCGATGCACGCGTGCTGCTGGGAAGAATACTGGCCTGGCAGGGGCGATATGATGAGGGTGCAGCCGTGATTGACACCCTCCTTGCCAGTGACCCCGACAACAGTGATGCACTTGAAGCCTTGCGTGACATCAGATTATGGTCACGCGACAGGTCACAGCAGGTCACGCCGCCAACCGACCTGAGAGCCGGTTGGATGTTCGACACCTACAGGGAGCCTTACGAACGGTTCTGGCAGGTATTTACCCTGGGAGCCGGACATCGCTTTTCCTGGGGTACGGCCGTGGCATCAGTGAACTATGGGCATATCAGCCTCGGAGAACCCGCAAACACAATCGGCGATGACATCCAGTTTGCTGCCGAAGCCTGGCCTGAACTTACAAAAACCAATTACGCTTACCTTGCTTATGCCTACAGCCCCGGCACCTGGTTTCCCAGGCACAGGGCAGCTCTCGAACTGTGGCAGACATTTCCCAAAGGATGGGCGGCTTCGGTCGGAGGAAATTATTACTATTTTGACCATAGCATATACATCGGTACACTCTCCGTTGAAAAATATTCCGGAAACTGGTGGTTCTCGGGCAGGGGATATTTTCACTTCAAGGATATCGGGGTGACAAGTTCGTTCTTCCTTAATGCAAGAAGATACTTCGGCACAACCGATTACCTTCAGCTGACCCTCGGAGCCGGTACTGCCCCCGACGAGCCTTATGACATCCTCACCGATCTGGAACGGCAGAAGGCTGCAAGCGTCAGGCTTACATACTTCAACCAGATAAACTCATACTGGTCAGTCCGGATCGGGGCTGGATATTCCTATGAGAAGTACACTGAAACAGAATTCCGCAACAGGTTTGAAGGCAATATAGGTGTAATCAGGGGTATAGGTAAAGTAAGATGAAGAAGACACTGACCATATTGCTGGCCATTGCCTTGTGTCAGGTCCCCCTGAAGGGTACAAATCAGACTGACACCACCGGATCCGGGGTTGACCCGATTCATAACGACATTGCAGATATTTCGTTGCCGGCCGTCTCTTCATTCCCCTCAGAGCTGACGGTTGACGGGCTGACCTCACTGGCACGCGGCAACTATGTCATCCAGATGGGAGCCTTCAGCCGGCGTTCCAACGCGGAATCGCTTAAGGACAAGCTTGAGCAGATGCTTGGCCTGACCGTTGATGTGATTGAGGAAGGGAATATGTTCAAGGTCTTTATCAACAGCTCCCTGAGAGGTAACGCTCCATGTCTCTATATACCGGTATCGTTCCCTGCACCGGCCAGGGAGGAGGAACCTTCCGCCCGAGCTGATGAGAACAGGGAGGCCCGGGTTCCCGAAGAGCCCGTTGAGGAAGCGCAGGATACCATTCCTCAAACAACCGTTGCCGGACCAGTCCCTCCTGAGGCTGAGACCGCTGAAGAGATTGAACAGGTAACGGCATCCGATGAGGTCAAACCGGCTAAGCGCAGCATCCGCAACATGTTCTTCCTGAAAGGAGACAACCCCTGGCTGAACCGTTTTCACTATTTCGGCAAATCGGTGGCGCTGGTGAATGCTCTGATATTTACAATTATAGGTTCTTTTATTTCAATGATAGTATTGCTGGTGGTAATCCTGCTTAACAGGAACAGGATGGAGAAGGAGGCCAGGCTGAGACAGTACCTTCTGGAACAGTACCAGTCGCTGATAATTGATTACCTCTTCGGAAATACCGGATCAGATGCATTCAGGAAGATAGCCTCCGACGATTACCGGCGGCAGGTGCTCATTGACCAAATGATCGACGTCAGTTCCAACCTTAAGGGTGATTCTGAGGAAAAGCTTCTGAAGCTTTATAAGGAACTTAACCTCGATGAAGACTCGCTGGCAAGGGTCCGGAGCCGGCAGTGGCACAAAAAGATCAAAGGCTTCAGGGAGCTCGCCTTCATGGGCATCAGGGATGGCAACGAGGAGATGCACAAGGCGCTCAACTCCAGGAACGAGATCCTCAGGATGGAGGCGCAGATAGCTCTTGTACGGCTGAGTGACGAGAACCACTTCGATTTTCTTTCACAGTTGAAGAGACCTTTCTCGCTGTGGGAGCAGATCACCCTACATGACCTTATTATCCAGCATGAGATCCCCGTTCCGGATTTCCAGAAATGGCTTTCTTCACCTAACCCCACCGTGGTGATGTTTGCCCTCAGGATGATAAGGGAGTTCAAACAGAAGGAGGCTGAGCAGGAG
>JBHEOU010000062.1:8565-8928 GCA_046260645.1 Bacteroidales bacterium
AAGCACCCTTGATACCATGAAGCGGATGTATAAGTTCCAGGAATACAACAACTGCCTTGAGATAGTGAAATCAATGGGCAAGATGCCTGAGCAGTCGATGCTTGGCTTCCTGAAGCTTGTGCTTGACAAGGAGGACGACGTGCAGCTGCAGATCGAAGCCGTCAAAGCCATTGAGAATATGGGGGAGATAGGGGTTCAGGCCCTTGTCAAGGTTATGAAATCGGAGTATAAGAACTATAACATTATAGTCAGGCACGTGCTTGACCGCAGGATATACTGAATACTATGGGATTTATCTTTGCACATCTGATATTCTGGCTGACCATTGTTCTCTTCGGGTCTTACCTGCTGCTCGGCATTCAC
>JBHEOU010000063.1:0-8783 GCA_046260645.1 Bacteroidales bacterium
ACGAAAAGGTCAGTTTACTATTGATGGATGAAGAATCCGGAGAGCAATGAAAAGATCAGTTTACATAATAATTGCGGCATCGGTCATAATGACCTGGTCATGCAAGCCCATCGGGAATCTTCCCGATGAACCGACAATTGAATTCAGGGCCTTCACTATCTTTGACACTATAGACATACTTGGTAACCCAGCCAAAGCCGGTGCTCTTAAATTCTACTTCGAAGACGGTAATGGCGATCTTGGACTTGATGCACCCATAGAGCCTGGTTACGACCCTGAGAGCAACCTCTTTCTCAGGCTTTACCGTAAAAACGGAAATAGCTTCGAGCTTGCAGGGCCAACTGATCCGCTTTATCCCTCAAATTATCGCATACCTTACCTTGAGGCTGAGGGACAGAATAAGATACTCAAAGGAACAATTGAAGTGACACTGATCTATTTCCTGTACAATACGAGCGATACACTCTATTACGACTTCTGGATAAGGGACCGTGGGGGCAATGAGAGTAACACAGACTCCACCTGCGTCTTTGTCCTTACCGAAAATGGAACCTGCGGAGCGGATTGATCAGACCCTGAGTCCCATCAAAAGAACATAATCAACCTTCCCAGAGGACTGATCAGACCCTGAGTCCCATTAAAAGGACATCATCAACCTGCTCATTGTCTCCCTGCCATTTAACAAAGAAATCTTTTACCTGCCTGCTCTGCTGCTCCATCGGAAGGGGCGCAATTTCATCAATAAGACTGCGCAGACGGCTGATCTTCATTTTTTTGGCTCCCTGTCCGCCAAACTGGTCACAGTAACCGTCAGTGAACAGGTAGACCACATCTCCCTCCCTTAGGTGATACTCCTGGTCGTCATAGAACTTTTCGGTCACTGACTCCCCGCCCACTGATGATCGGTTACCTCTCACATAATGCTGTTCCCCGTCAATCACAAGGATCACCGGCCGCATAGCAGAGGAGAAAACCAGCTGCCTGGTCTTAAGATTGAATTCGCATACCACTATGTCCATGCCGTCATTTGATGCCTCCACCTCCTGGTTCTGGTTCAGGGTGGAAAAGATCTGCCTGTCAAGTTCATGAAGCACCTGCGAGGGCCTTGTGATCTTTTTGACTGTGATTATATCCTGCAGCAGGGCCGTGCCTATCATTGACATGAAGGCTCCCGGAACACCGTGACCGGTAGAGTCGGAACAGACCAGGACAAACCGGTCTTTGTCAATCCAGTCAAACCAGTAGAAGTCACCGCTGACGATGTCACGGGGCTGGAAAAAGACGAAAGCCTCTTTGAACACCGATCCCAGGCGTGCGGTGTCGGGCAACACGCTGCTCTGTATTCGTTTGGCATACGTGATGCTCTCGGTGATGTCAAGGTTCTTCTGCGCGAGCTCCTCCTTCTGCTCGTAAACCTCGGCTGTTCGCTTCTGCAATTCACTCTCGAGGTGCTCACGTTGCTTCCTGTGAGCCCTCTCCCTCAGCCTGATGATGATAAATACAACGGTTGCCAGCAGTGCCAGTACCGAGAGTATGAACCACCACTTCCGTGTAAAGGGCTTCTCTATTACGATGCTGAATGATGCCGTGGCGGCGTTGTCAGGGTCATCGAGGGTCAGAGCCTCAACATCGAACCTGTAATGACCGCTGCTGAGACTGTATGTCACCGAAGAGCGGTCAGCAGTCACATCACCCCATTCCTCGTCGACATTCTCCATCCTGGTCCTGAAAACGACATTGAGCGGGTCACGCAGCGAGATGCCGGCATAGTTGACCCTGACTGAATATGATGACCTGTAAGGAAGATTGTAAGACTCGCGGTAAGGGTATTCTATACCGTTGATCACAACCGAGACAATGGCTGCCTGTGGTGGCACGGATGTCTGCTGGTCCATGGCAGGGTTATAAGCCACAATGCCTTCGGTGGTACCCACATAGACAGAGCCATCACTCGTCTGTGCCATTGCATTTGCCATGCAATCACCTCTTACGCCGAACTCCGTGCTGAATGTCCTGACGGAACCGGTGGCAGGGTTTATGATTGAAAATCCCTTTTCATGCCCTGTCCATATCCTGCCGTCTGCAGCAATAAGTGTGCTGTAGCAGAAGTTAGTCAGCAAGCCGTCGGCCACGGTATAGTTGAGCAGGGTGTCACCGGCAAAGAGGAAGAGCCCGTTGCCGTAGGTCCCCGCACATATGATACGGTCAGCTGCGACTGATATGCTTCGGATGTCTGTGACCCTGGCCCCTTCCATTACAAAGCCTTCTGTCCGGACACCACCGGTCACATGTATATAGCAAAGCCTGTCACTCTTTGTAGCCACAAGCACCTCTCCCGCCCTGTTGACAACCACCTGTGCAACATTATTGTGCGGAAGCATCTCCCAGGTGGTGTAGGCGGCTTTCTGCCCTCCCGTTTCCCTGTCAAGCAGCACGACCCCGTCAAGGGTGGCGAGCCAGATGTTATCTGTCTCAACAGCCACGGAGTTGATACGGTTCTGCCCGGGGTTCCCGGAGCGGTAGAACTGCTTCAGCATTCCGTCAGGTTTCATCACCCACAATCCGTCGCTCACTGTTCCTACCCAGATGTTTCCGCGGTCATCAGTTGCCCACGAGGCAATGCCCGACCCGCCGGTCCTTCCGGCAAGGGAGCGGTAATTCGAGAAGCTGCCGCTGCCGGGATTGAAGTCGTGGAGACCGTTCCTGGTGCCCATCACAACCTGGTCTCCGATAGTCCCGATGAAGTTTATCTCACTGTTTTCTTCAGGCTTATGGAAAGAGAATGCGTTGGTTGTCACAGCAGCCAGTCCGCTGTTGTAAAGGCCTATCCACAGGTTCTCCTCACGGTCCCTGAAGATGGTCCGGATGTTGTTGTCAGCCAGTCCTGAGGTGACATCATACACCGCAGTCGTCTCCATTTCAGAGAAGTCCGGGCTGAATGCCACCTTCTTGACCCCTGCCTCTTGTGTGGCAACTATCAGGCTCCTATCGTCCCCGGCTATCAGCGCAGGAATGCGCATGTTCATGAAAAGGGTGTCGCCAACAGATGTTGCCTCAAGCATTCCGTTGACCCGCCTGATCATGAATAGTCCGGCATAGTCGGTTCCTGCAAACCATGTATCATCATCCATCTGCCTGATGGTATGAACCCAGGTATATTCCAGCTCGGGGAAAGAGAGTTTTTCGACCACCTTGTCACCTGACAGGGTGCACAGGCGCAGGTTATCCTGTGTGGCAGCCAGGATTGTCCCGGCACCGTCAAAGGAGATGTCGAAAACAACATATCCCTCAGGCATGGACAGCCTGGTGATCTTCTCTCCTCCTCCGGCATCAGCCAGGTAGATCCCTTTCGTCTGGGTGATGATCCATATTTTTTTATCAGGTCCCTCGGTAATGCGGTTTATCCTGTCAGACTCAGGAAGAGCCCTGTGCACGAGTGTTCCTCCCTCGCTCCAGGTGAATAGTGAACCGTCTGTCAGACCCACCCACATGGTCCCCTCCCTGTCACAATAGAGAGCATTGAGGTTACCACGCGACTGCTTTTCGGGGAATGCCATAGGGTGAAAATCAAACCCGTCATACCTGAACAGGTTCGAGTCAACACCTACCCACAGAAACCCGCTTTTATCCTGCTCAATGACATTCAGGTAACTTCCCGGAAGACCTGTATTCTCATCATAGGTACGGTAACTGAAGGTCTGCGATTGTGCCCGGCCGGGGAACAGCACCTGCAAGATGGCTATGCAAAGTACTGAACTTAAGATACTTGCGCTTCTGGACATGCTTACTTCTTAGGTACTACCTTTATCCGTGGCTTATATACGGGAACCCCTCCGATAGGTGCGCTGAAGAATTGCAGGTTTTCACCGTACTGGTTTTCCACTGTCATGACCACGTTGTTGTTCTTAACAAGTTCTCCCTTTTTCTTGTAAAAACGGAAGTCGAGTGACTTGCCAATCTCTGCCTCAAGAATGGGCATCCGTGACTCAGTCCAGTGGTCTTCGCCGGAGAGGGGCATCACCTGGCCCTTTCGCTCTACTGAGACCACGATAAAATCTCCGTCACTGTCCCAGTCGAAGTTCCTCTGCTGTATGTAAACGCATCCGCTGTCAATATAAGGATAGATATGGGAAACGAATGAGGTGTCATTGTTGTTCCACATCCTGAAGGTGTATTCATAGGTGAAGGCATTGGCGCCCTCGATGGGAACATTGGCGTCAGGCCTTCTTGAAAGGGCATACCGGTAGAGATTCCCGTCATCACCCGTGATTCCGTCACAGATGATCTTGAAGACATTGCTTAAGAACTTCGGGTAGTATTCGCCGTCGGCCGGATTGAACGGCCCGAAGGTGAACCAGCGTTCATCAAGCTTGTTATCCATGCCAAAGGTACGCGTGGCAAGAAGTGTTCCGCTCTTATAGTTTCCGGTGGGGTTGATGCCCTTGGCCTCAGGGTGGGTATAGCATCCCTTCCCTCCATATACCGAATAGGCCATCCGGGTGTCCCAGAAGTTGTTCAGCTCATCGGTCTTGCCCCCTATGTCAGGGTCATAAATCCTGATATAGAAGGGATCCTTGTAGTCTTTCGGGATTGTAAAGAAGAATGTCTGCGAGAAGTCGTCATCACCCCATGATGTTGCGGCCTTTGGCCCGAACGTGATCAGGAAGGGCACGTTCTCATCCGGACCCGGCACCTCCTGGGCATTAACCAGGGCGGGCGTGAGGGTAAGAAGTGTAATAATAAGTGATAGTATATTGCGGGTAATTCTCATTTTAGTCATCAAAAATATTTAATTTCCGTTTGCTTCAACTTCAATGTCCTTGCAGACACAAACCTCTCTCACAACACCGCCTGCGCCCGGGACGGAACTCACAATCAGCTGTATGTTATACCTCCCCGGCACCAGGTATGTCTTCGAGACCTCCATTCCGGTGGCTATTGTCTCATCGCCGAAGTTCCAGTAGTACCTGCCTGGCTCCATCCCCGGCAGGTTTGATGCTCCGGCATTAAGCACCAGTATCTCCCCCGCCTTTATCTTATCAGGGGCAGTGATCACCGGCTGTTCAATATCAGTTATCTCGAGTTCATATGAGGCCTGTCTCTTTTCGATGCCCCCTGTGATGAGGTTCACTATGTCAAGAGTCACATCATATACTCCCGGTCCCTTATAGCAATGCTCAGCCGTTATACCTGCAGCCCTGGTTCCGTCGCCGAAATCCCACTCCCACCGGAATCCTGTTTTCATTGTATCCTGTCCGAGGGCATTCTCTTCAATGAACTCGTAACAGTAGCTGTTCTTCTGCAGTGTATCGCACGTTGACCAGCGTATGATTGTTGATGCAAACCGGTAAATATCGTCACTGTAATTCTGGCGGTTCGATGAAAAATAACCCTGAACGGCATAGAAGGCAAAATCGTCAGCCTCTGAGTTAATGGGCTCCTCGAGCACAACAGGCTTTGTCCACGACCCGAAAGCCAGGCTTGAGAACCATATATCCAGGCCGCCCATGCCGCCCGGACGGTCAGATGCAAAGTAGAGCCTCCCGGAGCTGTGGAGGAAGGGGTGTATCTCGGCATCAGCACTGTTCACGCTGTTCCCCAGGTTGGAAGGAGCTGACCATTTCCCGTCAATGCTCTCACACATGTAAATGTCATATTTGCCCAGGCTGCCCGGCATGTCAGAGCAGAAGAAGAGGTACCTGCCGTCAGCCGATACATGGGGGTATGAGAGATTATACTCCGTATTGTTGTACTCAAACTGTTGAATATCTGTCCATTGAGAGCCGCTTCGCCTGGCGGTGAAGATGCCCAGCCTGTTAGGCTGCTTCTTACCCAGCTTGCGGCCGGGGGCATAATTCCTTGTAAAATAGAGAGTGTTGCCGAGGTTAGTGGCGAAGCGAACCGGCTTATCAGGCTCGCCCCCGGTATTGAAGGGAGCAAAGTAGAGCTCATACAGCCTGATGCCCTCAAAGTTCTTCTTCGTCAGGAAAGGATTGGTTTTCCTGTTCGAACAGAACAGTATCCCGTCACTGAGTATCACCGGTGCCATGTCATCCGAGCCTGAGGAAATCGCGGTAACCTTTGAAATCTCAAAAACACCCTTTGCCTGCCCGTTCAGTAGCGGGAGAGTGACAAAAAGGACACTCGCCGCGATGACCATATGTTTCAGAAGCCTCTTCATCTCATCAGAAATACCTTGGTGAAGTTGCACTTACTGAATACTCAAACTCATATCTCAGTGACACCTCATGAGTCCCTGAGGTATAGCTGTTCAGGTGCCCCAGCTGGTAATCAAAGGAGTATCCCAGCTTCAGCTGGGGGGTGACCTGAAGGTCAAGCAGCGCCACCGCAGCCTTCTCGGCAATCCTGTATGACCCTCCAATCCAGAGAAGGTCGGCAAATATCATGTTTGCATTCACGTCTACCTCGAGCGGTTCCGTAAATGAATATCTCACCAGCACAGAGGGTTTGAGCTTGAAACCGTCGGAAAAACTGATCAGGGTCCCTGTCAGTAAGTATGTCTTGAACATCCCGAAATCGGGAGAGACCGCAGACTGAGCTGTTTCATTACTGACGTAGGTGAGGATCGAAGGCACTGACAATCCGGCAAAGAACCTGTCAGCGTAGTAGTAGAAACCGGCTCCAATATTGGGCATGGTGTAGCGTATGTCTCCCGTCAGGAGCGGATCCTGCGTGTTGCCGTCAGGGAAACGGAGGTTATTATAGTTTGTATTGCTCAGGTCCGCTCCTGCCTTCAGCCCCATGGAAAGCTTGCCCTTTCCTACGCGGACATTGTAGGCATAGAACCCATACAGACCGACATTTTTTGTCACCCCGTAGGTGAGATATTCAGCCACAAACCCCAGCGCCACCTTCTCACGCTTGTTAACAGGGCTGTGCAGCGAGAGGTTCTGGAACTGGGGAGCCCCGACTATGCGTGCCCACTGCTTGCGGTACGACAGGTTCGCGCTGAGGGCGCCGCGGGTGCCGGCGTAAGCCGGATTGATAATCAGCCCGTTGGTCAGGTACTGGCTCGTTATGGGCGTTTGCTGCGCAGAGAGAGCCTGCTGAAGAGCAAATGCCAGAACAAGTATTATGTATCCCCTGCCCTTCATGCTATCTTTTCAGAACTAAGAAACCGCTGATATTGGCCGTGTATACAGGCACACTTATATCCTGAGCACCCTTTATGGTCAGCAGAAAATAATAGGTGCCCTCCGGAACCTCGTTCCCGTTAAGGTCGAGACCGGTCCATGCGTTTATGGGGTCATCACTCCGGTAATCGCGTGATCTGTATACCACGGCACCACCTGTGTTAATTATAACAAGCTCATTATAAGTGTACTCAAGTCCCTCAATATTAAAGTAATCATTTATGTTGTCACCGTTCGGAGTTACCCCCTGGGGTATGATTAGCTCAGGCACCGTCAGGGTCACCTGGGCTTCAGTTGCAACGCACTGTCCGTTGATCACTGAAAAAATGAATGTATTATCTCCGAAGCCAAGCTTCCTCACCTCGGTTGTCTTTTCACCTGGAGTAGAGAAGACAGGGTCGCCCTTACCGGCGGCAAAGTCATAATTCCATGATGCAACTCCCTCGCCCTCAAAGCTACCCTCAAGCCGGGCGGCAAACTGATAGGGAAGCAGTGTCATGTCAATACCGGCGCTAATATTGGTGGGCATGATGTCAACCGTCACGGTGACCGGGGCGGAGACCGAGGTACAACAGTTATTCTCTCCTGAAAAGACGTTCCTCCTGAACTGTGTTGTGCCGTCAAGAAGTGGTGGCTGATAGCTTGCCGTGGTATTTGCTCCGGGAGCATTTGCCCAATCAGGTTCCGGACCGGCCTTGCTCTCCCACAGGTACCGGAAAATGCCGTCACCCCCACCCGGAGCGCTTCCTGACAATGCCGCCGGCGACTGGGTATTGCATACCGTCTGGTTTGCAGTGATGGTGTTTCCCGTTATCAGGGGAAGCACGGTTATCCTGAAGACTGAGCTCTCGGAGCAGACCCCGGAGGTGACAGTCCTGCTGAACCAGGTGGTGACGCTCAGGTTTCCCGGCTGGTAAGCCGGAGTGGTGGTGCTCAGCCCGGTGAAAGTCACATTGTCATTCGAGGAAGCCCAGGCATAGGTATAGTTGCCGAGACCTCCGGCAGGCGTACCTGAGAGAAGGGCGGGAGCCGTGCCGGTGCATATTGTATCATGACCCTGCGCAGGCAGTCCGATAGTGAATCCTGTGATCCGCGGGTCAACGGTGATTTTTATGTCATTGCTGGTGCTGGTGCATGCCGAGGAGGTGACGACGCGCCTGTACCAGGTGCTGGCGGTCAGCGCTGTGCCGGGAAAATCCTCGGTGGCGGCACCCGGGATATTCAGAAATGCAGTGCCGTTAAGACTGTTCATCCACTGGTAGGTATAGGTGCCCGCCCCTGCTCCGTTGGCAGGGAGGGTCCCGTCGATGGTGGCGGGAACCGAGCCCTCACAGATGGTCTGTTCAGCAGAAATGATATTGTTGGTTATTAAAGGATGAGCTGTCAGCTGTACCGTATTGCTTACCGACTGGCAGGTGTTGTTCAGTCCGCTGTAGACCATCCGCCGGTACCAGGTCGTTCCGGGAGAATCGTCCTGCGGGTCATAGTTCAGTCCGTTGCTGGGCGCGGCAGCAGAAGACCAGCTGCTGTTGTCAGGGCTGCTCATCCACTGGTATGTGTATGATGGAGAAGCGCCTCCGCCGGGAGTGGTGCCTGTGAGGTTGCTGAAGAGAGTGCCCTCGCATATGG
>JBHEOU010000064.1:0-8709 GCA_046260645.1 Bacteroidales bacterium
CAGGCAAGCAAGGAGCAGGTGTCAACGATGCTCAGGACAATACTCTCTTTCCAGGGTGAAAAGATGGTGCTTGACGCCACCGACGCCCTTGGCGCAGCTCTGTGCCACTTCTACCAGAGCAACAAGCCGCCATCGGGAAAGTCAAAAAGCTGGGAAGATTTCGTAAAGAAAAACAGCGGCAGGATCAAAGGGTAAGCTTCTGTGCTGCCGCCAGGGCCACCACGCTCACCTTCACGTCACCGGCCTGATGAAGGGCATTGACGCATGCCTCCATCGTTGATCCCGTGGTGATGACATCATCAGCCACGAGGATATGCTTCCCGGTTATCACGGAGGGCTTGCGTACGGTAAAGAGCCCCTCAACATTCTCCCACCGCTCGTATCTGCCACGTCTTGTCTGCGACTCAGACCTGCCGGTACGCATAAGGATGTCGTTCCTCACAGGCACACGGCCTGAGGCTGACAGCCCCTGTGCAAAACACTCGCTCTGGTTAAAGCCCCTCTTCCGTTGCCTCTCGGCACTGAGCGGCACTGGCACGATAATATCAATTCCCTTCATGAACCCGGCTTCCGCCAGCGTTGATCCGTAAAGCTCTCCGAGCATTTTTCCGATCTCCTTCCTGCCGCCGTACTTAAGCGCGAATATCAGTTTCCTGATGCGGCTCCCCCGGTTATAGACCGAGAAGGCAGCTGCCCGTTCAACGTGGCACCTGCCCCAGAATGCCTGTTCAAGCATGTTGTCACGACGAATATGAAAATCTGTCCTGGCCATCGAGAGGAGGCATTCCGTGCACAGGACACTCTCTCCACGGACAAGATGGGCCCTGCAGGCCAGGCATAACCGCGGCAGGAACAGACTCAGAAAATCGTCGCCAATATCTTTAATATGAGACACTTCACAGCGAGAAGTACAAGTAAAGTTATGATAATTATGATAAATAGCATCAGATAGATCAAACTTTTTCTATATTGCACACGTTTATAAACAAATCAATTTACACAAAAATGAAGAAATGGATGATTGGCAGCCTTTTACTCATCGCAATGATGGTTGCGGCTGCAGGCGTATATGCTCAGACTACCGACAAGGAGAAAAAGCATTCCAAGACTGAGTGCACTTTTGTCGATAAGAACAAGGATGGCAATTGTGACGTATGCGGCACCACCGCTGATGCATGCAAGAAAGCCTGCACCACCACTACCACCACTGCCACCGCTGGCAAGGACTGCTCAAAGTGCCCGTCAGCTGCTGCATGCGGCGAGACCAATGGTGAAGTGGTACCTGTAAAGGAAGGCACAGCCACAGCAAAGCCATGTTGCCCGGGCAAGAAGTAAGATCTGCCGATAAAAAAAAAGAGGCTGTCTCGCAAGGGGCAGCCTCTCTTTTTTTAATCCACCGGTGACGGGGGTTTTATTTTTGTGCCGGATCAGAGCCGGACATGATCGCCTATTGACCTGGCAAGTTTTTCAGCCTCTTCGGGTGCAGGTGACACCCGGGGGTTTGTGAACAGCAGGTCTGACTCCCTGGTTATGGGTACAAGGTGTATGTGTGCATGAGGAACCTCAAGCCCTATCACCGCCATCCCAATTCTATTGCACTCTATCACCTCCTTCATTGCCCTTGCAACCTTCTGTGCGAAGAGCATCATGTCAGCGAGCGTCTTCTCGTCAAGATCAAAGATATAGTCAACCTCCTTTTTGGGTACCACAAGGGTATGACCCGGCCTCAGCGGCCTGACGTCGAGAAAAGCAATAAAGCGATCATCCTCGGCAACCCTGTGGCAGGGTATCTCGCCGTTGATTATCCGTGTGAATATTGATGCCATACCGTAACTTATTCAGATTGATATCTCCATGATCTCAAAGGGTATGACGCCTGAGGGTACTTTCACCTCCACCACGTCTCCCACTTCCTTTCCCATGATCCCCTGTGCTATTGGCGAGGTTGCAGCAATCTTGCCCTCCTTGAGGTTTGCCTCGGTTTCAGGCACAAGCTGATACTCCATGATCAGACCGCTGGTCCTGTTGCGGATCCTGACCCGGTTAAGGATCTGCACCGACTTGGTATTGATCCTTGATCCGTCAATTATGCGTGCACGTGCTACCTGGTCTTCAAGGCGGGCTATCTTCATCTCCAGCATGCCCTGCGCATCCTTGGCGGCAGAATATTCAGCATTCTCGGTAAGGTCTCCCTTATCGCGTGCCTCTGCAATCATTCGCGCAATAGCCGGCCTTTCATTACGGAGCAGATCAAGTTCCTCCCTCATCTTATGGAGACCCTCTTCTGTTACATAGATAAATTCCGACATAATTCTTCAGTAATAGGTTAAAAAATAAGAAGAATCCCGGCTTACCGGAACTCTTCAAAGAACAAATATAATAAAATTCTATTTAAAAAGCAAATGCCGACTCTTTTGTAATCATCAGATTTTCAATAGGAGTACTCCTTTCTGTTTAGCAAAACGGAATAAATAAGTGCCTTTTTCACATCGAATTCCTCATCGAGAATGTCACTGCCCGGTCTGGCGTTGTAATCATATTCCGGTGCGTCACCTATCTCGCTGTCAGAGATCTCGGTATGCACAAAATCACTTGTCTGGAAATCCTTGAATGAGGAGACCCCCTCCGACGCAAAGGCGACAGCCATGGAATCTTCAATTGAGCCTTCCCTGGCGAATGCCCGGGCCATCATATCACCGGATGAACCCTTGCTGCTGAAGGCTCCGGCCATTTTTTGGCTGATAGATCCCTCATCGCTGAACTCGCCGGCCATCGGTTCCTCATACCTGCCTTCCATTGAAGGATCAATGGGCACATACCGGGGCTTATGCTGCACCGGGGCCGGTTCCGGACGTACCGGGGGCGTACTCGTCTCCATGTCAGTCCTGCCCGGCTCCGTTCTCTTCGGCGCCGTCTTCTGTTTCTTGCCCTTGCCGTGGAATGACCCTGCAATAGCAAGAATCCCCAGGATAATATAAAAAATCAAACTCCCTAATCCACCACCATCTTCCATGACCGTCAGTATTTTTTGATTTTGTGCTGTTTCAGCTTAGGCTGTTTTTTCGGATTCTTCAACTTTGCCTTTGCCTTATTCTTTTGCTGCTTCAGTTCCTTTTGCTTCTTCGGATCTTTTGTTTTCGTCTTTGCCTTCTGCTTTGTTGGTTTGGGCTGCTCCGGCTTATTCAACTCCGGCTTTGTCTGCTCCTTACGCTGATTCTGCCTCTTCGCCTTGTATCCTGTCTCAGTGGTACGGCTGTTGTTCTCCATGCGCATTTTTGTCTTTTCGCTCTGCCTCTCATAGTGCTGTTTCCTCAGCTCCTTCAACTGCTTCTCGTCCTCCTTCTGACGCATGGCCTCCTTCTTCTCCTGCTTCTTCATCGCCTTTGCCGCGGCCCCGTTAGGCTTGCCTGCATCAAAGGGCTTGCTCTTCCCGGTCTTCCCGAACAGCTCCTTCTCAGCCTTCCTGGTTGCATTGCGCTGGGCATTGCACTCAGACAGAGGAGCAGCAAACAGGATCAGGGCAGTAATAACCAGGAGCCTTATAAATACTATCCTACGCTTCATTTCGTTTTTCAGTTGTACCCCTTCGGACATAAATGGTTACTTTTGCATAAACTCAGTCTTGCATATGTCAGGTTCAAATGTAAAGATTTTTTTCATCATCACCGCGGCTCTCCTGCTGACAATGTCATGCGAACGGGAGAAAAACGAGGTCATCCCTGATATGTATGTAGATTTTTATGTCGACCTCGTTTTTGATCCCTACTTTTATGAACTGGTCTCTGCCCTCGGCAATAGCGCATACGTCTCATCCTCAACAAATAATTGGGGATATAAGTCGGCCGGGTATGACGGTAACGGAATCATTCTGTACCATGGTCAGCCTGATGAGTATAACGCCTATGACCGCACCTGCCCGCACTGTTATGCCGTGAACGGGCTGAGCAGGGCCGTGAATATTGACGGGATCTATGCCTTATGCCCTGAGTGTGCCACCAGCTATGCCCTTCCCTCATTCGGGGTGCCGGCTCTGGGTCCGGGACAGTATCCTCTAAAGAACTACAGGGCACAGATCTCCGGCCAGTATCTTCATGTCTGGAACAGGAACTGAATCTGCCGCCCCTAATACCTGTAATGCTCAGGCTTGTAGGGCCCTTCAGCAGGCACTCCAATATATTCAGCCTGATTCTTTGTCAGCTTTGTGAGATTGACTCCCAGCTGTGCCAGATGCAGCCTGGCTACCTCTTCGTCAAGATGTTTCGGAAGCCTGTAGACTCCAATCTCATAGTCTTTAGTCCATAGCTCAATCTGTGCCAGTGTCTGGTTGCTGAATGAGTTGCTCATGACAAATGAAGGATGGCCCGTGGCGCAGCCAAGATTTACCAGGCGGCCTTCAGCTAGCATGAAGATGGCATGCCCGTCAGGGAAAAGATATTTATCGACCTGCGGCTTGATGTTGATCTTCTGTATGCCCACGGCGTCGTTCAAAATGTCAACCTGTATCTCATTGTCGAAGTGACCTATATTGCAAACGATGGCCTGATCTTTCATCTTTTCCATATGCTCCAGGGTGATAATATCACGGTTCCCCGTTGCGGTGACATAGATGTTTCCCTCGGGAAGGGCCTCCTCAATGGTCTTCACCTCGTAGCCCTCCATGGCGGCCTGCAACGCACAGATAGGATCTATCTCGGTCACTATGACCCTGGCTCCGTAGGCGCGCATCGAGCGTGCTGACCCTTTGCCAACGTCACCATAACCGCATACCACCACCACCTTGCCGGCGATCATCACATCAGTAGCCCTTTTGATGCCATCAGCAAGTGACTCACGACAGCCATAGAGGTTGTCAAACTTACTCTTGGTAACGGAATCATTTACGTTTATGGCAGGTACCAGCAGCTCTCCTGCCTCCATCATCTGGTAAAGCCTGTGTACGCCGGTGGTAGTCTCTTCCGAGATTCCCTTCATCTCCCTGACCGTCCTGTTCCATTTCTCCGGGTCTTCTGCGAGGATCACCTTCAGTGTGTCAATTATGATTCCTTCTTCCCTGCTTGACGGTTTGACGCCAAGCACTGACGGATCCTTCTCAGCCTTGAACCCCATATGAACCAGCAGGGAGGCGTCACCGCCATCATCGACGATGAGGTGGGGTCCCTTGCCGCCGGGGAATGTGAGCGCCTGTGCGGTGCACCACCAATATTCCTCAAGGGTCTCGCCCTTCCATGCAAACACAGGTATTCCTGCCTCAGCCACGGCAGCTGCGGCATGGTCCTGTGTCGAGAAAATGTTGCAGCTCGCCCATCTGACGTCAGCGCCGAGATCACGCAGGGTCTCAATGAGCACGGCCGTCTGTATGGTCATGTGCAGCGAGCCTGTGATCCTCGCTCCACTGAGAGGCTTCGATGAAGAATATTTGTTCCTTATAGAGAGCAGGCCGGGCATCTCCTTCTCTGCAATTTCAATCTCCTTCCGGCCAAAATCAGCCAGTGTAATATCTTTTACCCTGTAGGGCAGCTCGTTGTTGATGAAAGACATGATCTTATTTTTTTAGGTCTGCAAAGATAACTAAAAAGCAGTATAATTGTTCAACGGCGTAAGAGAGTGATCGCCCTTTCACGGTCTCTGACAAGCTGTGCGGACAGGGAGTCAACATTGTCAAATTTCATCTCGTCACGCAGCCGTTCGTAAAACCTGGCGGTGACAACCTTCCCGTACAGATTTGATTCAAAGTTAATTATGTGTGCCTCAATGGTACTTCTGCCATCATTCTCCCTGATTGTGGGCCTCATTCCTATATTGAGTATTGCCGCATGCCATCGGGGTTCACCCTCAACCTTGATTTCCACAGCATATACTCCTGACCGGGGGATAAGCTTATAGGCAAACAGTGGGGCTATGTTTGCAGTGGGGAAGCCCAGGCCGCGGCCTATCTTTTTGCCGGAGACTACCTTCCCCCTGAGGGAGTAGTCATAGCCAAGCATGACCGAGGCTTTCCTGACCTCACCTCCTTCCAGGAGCCTTCTGATGGAAGAGGAGCTGACCACCTCGCCGTCAATCATGAAAGCCTCTTCTCTTGTGACCCTGAAATCCATCCGCGAGGAGCACTCAATAATGGTGTTGCTGTCGCCCTCATGACGCCTCCCGAAATGATGATTAAACCCGGCGATGAGATGCCGTACGTTCATCTGGCGGCACAGTATCTGGTCGACAAACTCACTGGCAGACATCCGGCTCAGCTCATGGGTGAAGGGGATGACCACCAGATGACCGATCCCGGTCTGACGAAGCAGATATATCCTTTCCTCAATGTCAGTAAGGAAGCGGAGATGGGTGGGATCACCGGTAAGGACTATGCGGGGATGAGGATCAAAGGTGACCGCCACTGCATCCGATCCGCTCTTCTCTGCCTCTGCCACCACACGGCTCAGGAGCATGCGATGGCCAAGGTGAACGCCGTCAAAGACACCCATGGTAATAACCGGGTTGTTGAAAGCTGCGCCTGTATAACCGTCATGAACCTCCATAATATTTTAACTCAGTCAAAATTAATAAAGACTGTCAAGCCTCGCTCATTTTTTGTAATTTAGTAAGGATATATTTGACATGAAAAGATTTTATGAAATTGATCCCTGGCTTGATCCGTTCAGGAGTGTCATTGAGGCCCGTCTCAACTATCTCAATGACCGGGAAACACTTATCACCGGGGGCACCCCGTTGTCTGATTTTGCCAACGGTCATCACTGGTACGGGCTGCATCACACTGACAGGGGCTGGGTCTTCAGGGAGCATGCTCCCAATGCCACCAGCATAACTCTCACGGGCACCTTCAGCCAATGGAAGGAAGATGCCCGCTACGCTCTTCACAGGACTCCTGACGGCGACTGGATCGGGGAGTTCGCCGAAGATATGTTGTCACATGGCGACCTCTACAAGATGAATGTCAGGTGGAAGGGTGGTGGCGGCGAGCGTATCCCGGCCTATGCAACGCGCACCGTCCAGGATGATGTGACGAAGATATTTTCCGCGCAGGTATGGCACCCCGCTGAGGGTTACGTCATGAAGCACCACTCTCCGCCGCCACCGCCATCGCTCCTGGTATATGAGGCGCACGTAGGTATGGCTACCGAGGAGGAGAAGACCGGCACCTACCGCGAGTTCACCGCAGACGTGCTGCCCCGTGTAAAGAACCTGGGTTACAACACCATCCAGCTGATGGCGATACAGGAGCCCCCCTATTACGGATCATTCGGGTATCACGTATCAAGCCTTTTTGCCGCCTCGTCGCGCTTCGGCACCCCCGAAGACCTCAGGGAACTAATCGATACCGCCCACGAAATGGGCATCAGGGTCATAATGGACCTCGTCCACTCACATGCCGTTTCCAATACGCTGGAAGGCCTGGGCCTGCTCGACGGTGACCCGGCACTCTATTTTCATACAGGATCACGGAGAAATCATGTGGCCTGGGACTCGTTGTGCTTCGACTACGGCAAGCCTGAGGTGGTGCATTTCCTGCTCTCCAACTGCAAATACTGGCTTGAGGAATACCACTTTGACGGTTTCCGGTTCGACGGCATCACCAGCATGCTCTATTATGACCATGGACTGGGATCTGACTTTGTCTCATACAGGCAGTATTTTGATGGCAACCAGGACACCGACGCCATCATTTATCTTACCCTTGCCAACAAGCTGATTCATGAGTTCACTCCCGGTGCTGTGACCATTGCCGAGGAGATGAGCGGCATGCCGGGCCTCGCGGCCTCCGTAGCTGCAGGAGGGATAGGCTTTGACTACAGGCTGGCAATGGGTGTGCCCGACATATGGATCAAGATGGTCAAAGAGATTCCCGATGAGAGCTGGGACCTGGGATACCTTCTCCATGAGCTCACACAGCACCGTCCCGAGGAACGCGTGATCTCATACTGCGAATCGCATGATCAGGCGCTGGTCGGTGACAAGACGCTGATATTCAGACTGGCAGATAAGGAGATGTACTTCTCGATGAGTCTCCTTGCATCAAACCTGATAATTGACCGGGCAGTGGCCCTTCACAAGATGATCCGTCTCTTCACTTTCATCACCGCCGGCGGAGGATATCTCACCTTTATGGGCAACGAGTTCGGGCACCCTGAGTGGATTGACTTCCCCAGGGAGGGCAACGGCTGGAGCTATAAGTACGCCCGTCGTCAATGGAGCCTGGCTGACGATGAGTTGCTCAGGTACCGCCACCTGAATGAGTTCGACAAGGCAATGATAGAGACAGGACAAAGATACGGGATGCCCCAGCTGCAGATGACAGAGACCCTCACAGTCAACAACGGGGATAAGATAATCGCCTTCAGGCGGGGAGGACTGATCACCGTCATGAACTTTAATCCATCCGTTTCATTCACTGATTACGGCATACCCGTGAAGGGTAAGTTCAGGATCATACTCGACACTGACAATCCGCTCTTCGGCGGCCAGGGAAGAATAGACACTGGCCAGGGCTATTTCTCAATGCCAGACCATGATCACCACGCCGTGGCCACACCTCATCACCTGAAACTCTACCTGCCTGCCAGAACAGCAATAGTACTGTTGCAGGAACCCATAAAGACTATACGCGACCTTTAGCTCAGTCGACCCACCTCAACAGGGAGAAGTCCTGCCGGTGCGGAAGCTCGGCATGCTTCGCGTAGATACGTATCCCGTAGAAGAAGG
>JBHEOU010000065.1:0-1962 GCA_046260645.1 Bacteroidales bacterium
GGACTGAAGACTGAAGACTGAAGCCTATAGCTTGCCCAGCCACATCCCGAAGGCAACTCCGATGTAGTTGCCAAGGATCCACCCGATTAAACCCGTTGCCAGCCCTGTGAGAATGACATCCTTGTTCTTCAGGGCTGCTGCAACCATCGGTACAAACGGAGGTGAATAGACAAATCCCGTTGTGGTGATGAGGTAATCGTCAGCATTGATCCTGAATATCCATGAGAGAAAGAGATGCAGAAAAAGTGAGCCGAAGTAGGCGTACGAAACAAAAAGAAGAAGACTGATGTATTTTGCCTGGAAGATCACGCTCAGATCGCACCTGGATGCAATGACCACCGAAAAGGCGATGATGAAGTACATCCCCAGCTGAAACGTCTTTTTAAGATTTCGTATCCTGGGAATGAACGAGGCGGCAACGCCAAGGGTTGTTATGGTCAGTATCGCCGTAACTGTCATCGGTACCTTGGGGAACAGTAAACTGACGCCAAGCGCTATTGCAGTTATAACTATTGACAGACCGAGTGCAGCTAGAAGCGGTGGAACCGTATCCTTCCTGAATATCCCCGAAAAATCATCAAATTCTTCCGCCATCTTGTCACTCACTCCCTTGAAGTCATAATCTTCCCCGTTCTTTTCTGCAGGTCTTTTAAACGGAGGCAGGATCATCCTGAAGAAAGCCGGCCCGGCGGTTATGAAGAAGAGGATCACTACTGCGCCCACTATCATGTCATAGGTGTTGGTCATGATAAAGGCATTCGGCTCAACCTTGAGCGCCAGCGCAATGGAGGCCAGGTTGACCGAGCCCCCTGTGTAGAGCCCGATAAGCATCCCTCCTATCTTGTCGCTCCCTTCGACCTTGTCCCTGAAGATCAGGTAACCGGTTGCCACAATGATCATAACTGAGACAAGAGCCAGAAGCATAGAAAGAAATCCTGTGCCTGAGAACCTCAGCCACCTCCTGACGTTGAGTGAAAAAAGGATCAGGGGTATGGCCAGCGGCACCAGTGCCGTCTGCATGTTATCCTGGACGCCGGCAATGCTATTGACCTTCAGGTCGCGCTCCGAAAGAGTGCCGGCAGCCACCATCTCAACCACCTCTGATTTTGGAATGAATGGCCTGTCCTGCCCGACTGTGGCTTCACGGAATGCATCACTTCCCTGTGGCAGAATACCCACGTTGGCAATAATGATACCTGTTGCATAGGCAAGGACAATGGCTCCTATCTTCTTGACAAAAGGATACTTCATGGTTAACCAGATCAGAAATATCGGAAAGGTTATGTAGAACACTATCAGAATGATCAGAGTGAGCATGGCGGTCAGGTTTTTGGTGCACCTAAAATAAACAAAGTGCCCTGCTTGTGAGGCAGGGCGCTATAAAAGAGGTCTTAATACTGATCCCGGTAAGTATAATTACTTATCAGGACACTCTTCAAAACTTTTTTGGTATTGCTCTATTGCCCTCTGACTCATACCCATGCTTGAGAATCCGCCGTCATTGAAGATGTTTTGCATTGTTATCTTTTTTGTCAGGTCAGAGAAGAGGGAGATACAGACGTCTGCGCAGTCCGAGGCATCTGCATTGCCAAGAGGTGACATCCTCTCGGAGAAATCGACCAGCGAGTCAAATCCGGAAATGCCTGCTCCGGCAGTGGTGGCGGTGGGCGACTGTGACACGGTGTTCACCCTCACGCGCCTCTCTTTTCCGTAGATATACCCGAAGCTCCTGGCAATGGACTCGAGCAGGGCTTTGGCATCGCCCATGTCATTGTAACCTGCCAGTGTTCGCTGTGCAGCTACATAGGTCAGAGCCACCACTGATCCCCATTCCTTTATGGCATCAAGCTTGTAAGCTGTCTGCAGAATACGGTGAAAACTGAGAGCGGAAATATCAAGGGTCTTGAGCATGTTCTCATAGCTTATATCTGCATAAGGTATCCCCTTTCTCACGTTGGGAGA
>JBHEOU010000065.1:1972-8688 GCA_046260645.1 Bacteroidales bacterium
GAGACATCCCTATTGAATGAAGTACAAAGTCGACCTTCCCGTCAAAGTGCTCCGTTGATTTCATGAAGAGCTCCTCAAGATCCTTCATGCTTGTTGCATCGGCAGAGATTACCATGCTTCCGGTCTTATCAGCCAGTTCGCCGATAGTGCCCATGCGAATGGCCACAGGTGCGTTGGTAAGCACCAGGCGAGCACCCTGGGCATGGGCTTTTTCTGCCACATGCCAGGCAATGGACTTGTCATTCAGAGCACCGAATATAATGCCCTTCTTGCCCTCTAAGAGATTAGTAATCATAGCTTTGAATTTCAGTTATTTATGTTCAGAATCATCTGCCTCCCAGCAGCTCGCGTGCGTTGCGCAGGGCGGCTTCCGTAATCGTGCTTCCGCTTAACAGTCTTGCCACCTCCGTAACTCTTTCATTGTCATTTAACAATCTGACACGTGTTATTGTTGAATGATCACTCTCCTCCTTGTAGACGTGGTAATGCAGGTCTCCCCTTGCGGCCACCTGCGGAAGGTGTGTGATGTTTATGACCTGCATGCTCTTTCCCATATCTGCGAGTATGCTCCCCACCATTGAGGCCACCTCGCCTGACACGCCGGAATCTATCTCGTCAAATATTATTGCCGGCAGCCCGGAACTGCTTGCAAGCACCGACTTAAGGCACAGCATGACGCGTGAGAGCTCGCCACCGGAAGCGCATCGTGACAATTCCTCAGGCTCAACCTGCCTGTTGGCGCTGAAGAGGAAATCGACCCTGTCATGCCCGGCAGGTCCGGGCGCATCAAGGCTGCTGATGCGCACTTCAAAACGTGCGTGCGGCATGCCCAACTTCCGGAGCATGGCGGTTATCTCACCAGCCATTGAAGCCACTGCGCCGTGCCTGGCTGCCGAGAGACTGCCGGCAAGCATTACAACATCATTAAAAGCACTGTCGGCTCTCTTCTTCAGTTCGCCTGTTTTCTCGTCAATGTCCTCCGTTGCCGCCACAGCCTCTTCCACCTGCTGCTGCCTTACCAGCAGCTCATCCAGATCCCTGCACCGGTGCTTCTGCATCAGTGAGTAAATCATATCAAGCCGTTGAGTAACGTATTCCAGCCTCCCCGGATCAGCGACAGTCCTGTCATTGAGTTTCTCAGCCTCGAATGATATGTCGTTCAGTTCAATCAGCTGTGCATCAATCCTTTTATAAAGCTCACCGGCCTCAGGCAACCATCCGGCGATCTTTGACAGACCGCTTCGGGCGATCCGCAGCAGCGAAAGCGCCGAGACATCATCACCCGCCAGCGCTCGTGTCGCAGTTATCAGTCCCTCCTTTATCTCCGCGGCGTTGGTGTGCATCTCCTGCTCCCTCTCAAGCGTCTCCTGTTCGCCCTGAACAAGGCTTGCTGCCCTGAATTCATCAAGCTGATGAGAATAGTAATCGTGATCAGCCTTCCCTCTTTCCATCGTCTGTGCGACAGATTCGTACTCGCGTCTTGCCTTCAGAAAGAGCCCGTAGGCGCCTGCATAGTCCCTGTAAAGCCCTGTGCTCCCTGACCAGGCGTCTATGACCCGCATCTGGAACATGCTATCACCCAGAAGCAACGTCTGATGCTGCGAATGCACATCTATCAGCCTGTCGCCCAGCTCTTTCATTACATTAAGCGTGACGGGGGTATCATTGATGAATGCCCTCGATTTGCCTGCCGGGTTTATCTCACGGCGCAGTATGGCTTCATCATCATAGTCGACGCCGTTGGCCTCAAAGAGCTCCCTGAGCTCGTACCCCTTAATATTGAAGTCAGCCTCAACAATGCATTTCTCCTTATCGCTGAGTAGCACCGAAGTGTCAGCCCTCATACCAAGAACCAGTCCGAGCGCCCCGAGAAGAATCGACTTTCCGGCGCCGGTCTCACCCGTGATAATGGTAAAACCCTCGCCGAAGCCCATGTCAAGCTCTTTAATGATGGCATAGTTCTTTACTGTCAGTCTGCGGAGCATGGGAGTTATCTTAGCCTGAAGCTGAAAGTATCTTCTGGTATTTGGTCTCGTTGGCCGGGTCTATCTCTGTCAGGATCTGAACCACCCGGTTTTTCTCCTCGGGGAAGGCCCTGGAAAATATGTTGACAATCTCATCAGCCTTGGCATCGAGAATAATCGTGAGATAGTACATGAAGGGGTCCGGGCGCTGACGGTACAACTCCTGCAGCCTGCGCAGGCTCTCGAAAATCTCGCTTCTGGCAAGTGTCATGTCAGACTCCATCAGGTCAAGCCCCCTGAGATGATAAAGATACATGAACTGCCTCGCCCCGGAATAGTTATTGTCAAGCACATTTTTTACAAGCCAGTATCGGTTCCTGTTCCTTGACCCATCATAGGGTTTCCATCCCTGCTCGGGAGCATTTTGGGCGTTTGTGACAATTTTTTCGGCTATCTGGAAATAGGGGGTGCCTCCTCCCTGTGAGTATGTGTCAAAATCCATCCCTATAAAGAGATAAGCATAATAAGCAAGGACCGAGACCAGGTTACTGGTATGGCTGTTGGGATTGAACTCCAGAGGCTGAAATTCCACGTACTTGAATTGGAAATTGTTATCAATAAAGTTGAGTATTGTCGACTCATAGGTAGTGTTGTAGACCGGCCTGCTGAGCTGAACCTGTATGGTCCCGCGGAACTCGTCTGCAGAGAGCTGCTCGTCGAGATTGATAAGAAGGTTGCACTCGATCCTCTCGGAGAAGCTGAACAGGTTGTCAGTCCAGACCATGCTGTTCATGAACTCATAGATGTCGCGCTGCATGCTCTGAAAAATCTCCCTGTTTGAGCCCTGTATCTTCTGCGCCGATACCTGCACATTGCAGTAGAGTTCCTGCGAATTGACCATGCCGGTAGCTGACAGTATTATCAATGCCGTCAGAATCAGTCTGTGTTTAATTGATTGTCGCATTCAGGATCAACGTATCAGTGAAATGATCTTTTGCAGTATATCCGAGGCAACCCCGTCCTTGGATTTCAACTCAAATTTATCAATATTATTGTTACTGTCGATGATGGTGATGCGGTTGGTGTCATGGCCGAAACCGGCGCCCTCGTCCCGCAGTGAATTGAGAATGATCAGGTCAAGGTTCTTTTTCTTCATTTTTGCGGTGGCATTGCTTATCTCATTGTCAGTCTCGAGGGCAAACCCCGCAAGGATCTGGCTTTCCTTCTTCATCGTGCCAAGGCAGGCGGCAATGTCTTCGGTCGGTCTGAGTTTTATCATCATCTCCCCTTCGCCCCTCTTTATCTTTTTGTCTGGTGCAGTCTCAGGGGTGAAATCCGCTACGGCAGCTGCAAGGATTCCGATGTCACATTTTCGGAAAGCCCTGACGGAGGCCTCCTTCATCTCAGCCGCAGTTTTGACGGCAACCGTGGTGATATTGGCATGTGACGGTCTGATGGCCACAGGACCAAGCACCAGCGTAACCGTAGCACCAAGCCTGGCGGCCTCGTCAGCGATGGCAATGCCCATGCGGCCTGATGAATGGTTGCTTATGAACCGGACCGGGTCAATGGGTTCAACCGTAGGGCCAGCATTAATGAAGACGCGCTTGCCCGCCAGGGGACGTTCAGCTATTTTTTTTTTTGAGAGGAACTGCTTCAGCTCCTTCACTATCACCTCCGGCTCCGCCATCCGGCCCTTACCCTCAAGTCCGCTGGCAAGCTCCCCGGTGTCAGGTTCAATGATATGATTGCCAAACCCTCTTAGTGTCTCAATATTTCTCACGGTGGCCGGATGACCAAGCATGTCCATATCCATCGCAGGCGCAAGGAAGACCGGGCACCGTGCCGAGAGCCAGGTAGTCAGCAAAAGGTTGTCTGCTATGCCGGCAGCCATCTTCCCCATGGTGTTGGCAGTGACGGGAGCAACCAGGAAGAGATCAGCCCACATGCCCAGATCGATGTGACTGTTCCATCGACCGTCTTCCGGATCAAAAAAGTCAACCATGATAGGGTTCCTGGAGAGGGTGGCCATGGTCAGAGGTGTGATGAACTCCTTTGCCAGTGGTGTCATGATGACCTTTACTTCAGCCCCCTCCTTAACAAGCAACCGGATGATAGTTGCAGTCTTGTAAGCTGCAATACCCCCGGTGACTCCAAGCAGTATTTTCCTGCCTTTCAGCATATTAGGATTTATTTCTTCGGCTTCTGCTCCTTGTCGGGATTGCGGTAATAGATCTTGCCTTCCTCGAACTCAGCAAGGGAGATGAGCGTAGGCTTAGGCAGCCTCTCATAGAACTTCGAGATCTCAATCTGCTCCCTGTTCTCAAAGACCTCCTCGAGGTTGTCATTGAATGACGCAAACTCCTCAAGCTTTGAATTCAGCTCCTGCTTCATCTCCACACTGATTTGGTTTGCCCTCCTGGTGCAGATCAGAACGCTTTCATAAATGTTTTCCGTTTCAATGTCGAACTTATCCACGTCTCTTGTAATGGTGGTGTAGGATGCCGATGTCTTTTTATAATCCATATCTCTTTGTTTGTAATTCAGTTGGACTGTGTCTGTTGTATAGTTGTGTCAACCTTCAGGAACCTGGCGGTTGTGTCAAAAATCCTTTTCACATCCTTTGCATACCTGCTCGCCGGAAACTCTTCAATGAATGAATAGTATTCGTCGAGTGCTGCCTGGTAGCGCTCTACCTTTTTTGAAGGGACGCTTCTTTCAGCATAGAGGAACAGAGCATCGAGTTTCAGATACATAAGCTCCTCGCGGTATTTGGTTTCGGGATATTCCTTCAGGCTGTTGGCTAGTGATACTGTTGCAGCACGGTATTGCTTAAGATCATAGTAGAGTCTTGCGTTCAGATAGGATTTCTCTACCAGTTTCTCCTGAAGCTCGAGAACTTTGGCTTTGCAGTCATCAATTCTTGTACTGGTGGGATACCTCTGCATGAAGATGGTGAAGCTCTCTATCGCCTTCCTGGTATTGGTCTGGTCAAGCTCCGGCCTGGGACTCATGTAATAGTCGCACAGCGCCGACAGATAAGATGCCTCTTCAGCATTATTGCTGCCAGGGTAGGTGTCGGCAAAACTTTGATAGTACTGGCCGGCCATCATGTAGTCATTTATCCTGAAGTGGGCCTGAGCATTGATCCAGTTCAGCTGCTCAGCCTCGTCAGTAGCCCTGTATCTGGGAAGGATCTGTGAAAGGAGCTCAATTGACCTGGTATACTTGCCGTCATCATAATAGTCATATACCTTCTGCTTCTTAAGCTCAAAGTCGCTGCTCTTGAGAAGTTTTTCATACTCGCCGCATGACGTTGCGGCAAGTGCAAGAATAATGAATATTATCGGTCTGATCCTCATACCCGGAAATGTTGCGCAAAATTACTACTTTTTTTTATTCTTTGGCTCAATCAAATGCAAAAGTGTTTCTTTTCAACGCATGGTACGGTTAAAGGAGTGTTAAATTATGGGAACAAATGGGTATAAATAGGTACTTTCGCTCATAATTGTTTTTAATACATTTGCGGGCATTAATCAAAAGAGATACTGACGTGGATATTTTCGACAAGATCAGAACAAACCGCGGCGCCCTGGGGCAATACCAGGAGCAGGCCGACGGATATTTTATGTTTCCAAAGCTTGAGGGTGAAATAGGACCCAGGATGAAGTTTATGGGCAAGGAGGTTCTTACCTGGAGCCTCAATAATTATCTCGGGCTGGCAAATGACCCGGAGGTAAGGAGGGTTGACGCCGAGGCGGCAACAGAGTACGGGCTGGCATATCCCATGGGTGCCAGGATGATGTCCGGTCAGACCAGTATGCACGAGAAATTTGAGCAGATGGCTGCTGAGTTTGTCGGCAAGGAAGCTTCTTACCTGCTGAACTACGGCTACCAGGGAATGGTATCGATCATTGATTCGCTGGTCGGGAGGAAGGATGTCATAGTGTATGACTCCGAATCTCATGCCTGCATCATGGATGGCCTCAGAATGGTGTTGGCCAAGAGGTTTGTCTACCCGCACAATGACATGCAAGGCTTTGAGAAACAGCTGGATCATGCTCAGAAGATTGTTAATGAGACCGGTGGTGGCATACTGGTCATCACCGAGGGTGTCTTCGGCATGGCAGGCGACCTTGGGGCACTTGACAAGATCGTTTCATTCAAGAAAAAATATAACTTCCGCCTCCTTGTTGATGATGCACACGGCATCGGAACCATGGGCAGGACAGGCGCCGGAACAGGAGAACACTTCGGCGTGCAGGATGAGATTGATGTCTATTTCGGAACTTTTGCAAAGAGTTTCGCAGGCATCGGCGGCTTCGTCGCCGGAGAGAAGGATGTCATAAGCTACCTCAGGTTCAACCTACGCTCACAGATATATGCCAAGTCGCTTCCGATGGCGATGACAATCGGCGCCATCAAACGCCTTGAGCTGATCAGGGACCATCCGGAGAAACGTGAAAAACTGTGGGCCATCACCAGTGCCCTGCAGTCCGGATTAAGGGAAGCGGGTTTCGATCTTGGAAGAACAGAGTCACCTGTCACCCCCATCTTTCTTAAGGGAGGAATACCTCAGACTACCCAGCTGATCAAGGATCTGAGACAGAATTACGGTATTTTCTGTTCAGTGGTAATCTACCCCGTGGTGCCCAGGGGTGTGATCATGCTGCGTATTATTCCCACAGCCGCCCACACCATGGAGGATGTGAGATACACCATCGAGGCCTTCAAGGAGATCAAGAAAAAACT
>JBHEOU010000066.1:0-254 GCA_046260645.1 Bacteroidales bacterium
GGCCAGGGTAGTGATCCTCTCCGCAGAAACAACTCCGGTCAGGGTCAGGTGCAGCTCATTTTCCTTAAAAACAGCTGCGTTCCTGTTGCCCGCCGTAACCCTTACCGTCACCTGTCTGCCCATGAAGGGGATCACGCTGCCCTCATCTATCAATAACGGTTCAGCATGAGGCTTCACATCCTTCAGTCTCCTCAGCTGGCGCTCTATCCATGACGTCTTCTGACGCACGAACTGCATCAGCAGGTGAACGGGAA
>JBHEOU010000066.1:264-3850 GCA_046260645.1 Bacteroidales bacterium
CCTCCGGGCTTTACATATAATGCCACCGTCCGCCTTGACGACCTTACAATGTCAATCTCCACCTCCTGTGAGGAAATGGTGACAGTCCTTTTCTTCATGCGAATGCAGCAAACCTATTTTTGTGCTTTTTTCTCCTTCTCCAGTCTCACGGGACTGGCGGCGACCTCATAACCGGTAAGAAAACCTGCTTCTGACACCTTCAGCAGCTTGTCGAAATCAATGAATTCGAAGTCGTCCGAAGGCTTATGGTAATCGCTGTGCAGGCCGGTGAAGAAGAAGAGCACCGGGATGCCCTTCCTGAAGAACGGGAAGTGATCTGACCCTGAGAAGTGAGCACCCTTGCCCTCGTCAATCATATGGATTCCCGACTTGGTGCATGCATCAGTTGCAAGGGAGACAAGTTTCGGGCACTCTTCGCCGGAGATGACCTTAATAGTGTCAGGGCCCGTGATATCTATCCTCCCGTTCAGCGAGGCTCCCACATCGGTTTCACGACGCGATCTGCCTATCATGTCGAAATTAATGACGGCAACGGTTTTTTCAAGTGGAAACAGTGGGTTCTCAGCGTAATAGGACGAGCCGTGCAGACCCTCTTCCTCGCCGGTGGTCCATAAGAATATCGTGCTTCTGGCCGGCTTTCTCTCAAGTGCCGCAAAGGCTGATGCGATGTTGAGAAGTCCCACGCTTCCGGAGGCATTGTCATTGGCTCCGTTATAGATGTTTCCGGCAACGTCCCTGCCCACATGGTCATAGTGGGCGGTGAACATGACTGCCTCATCCCTGAGGACGGGATCGGATCCTTCAATGTAACCAATTATATTTGAACTTGTTACAGTGTCTTTGGCTACAGCAATATTAATATCAGCCCTCACGTCGGGAATAATGAATGATGCCGGCTTCCTGGTAGTGGCAATGCTGTCCTGCATATGTTTCAGGGTCACTCCTGAGCTTCTCAGGAGCATGTCAGCGGTCTCGGTGGAGATGGCATAGGCGTTAAGAGTGAAATTGAACAGCTGTGTCCTGAAGAGAGGGACAAGCTGGTACGAGCCGCCCATAGAAAGCAGGTCGGCGGAGAGGTCACTCCCCAGCGCAGGGTCTGCGACAAAAAAGACAGCTTTGGCTTTCTGAAGCATTATCATAGGCAGCTTGCGCACCTCTGTCATCTCGCTTATGTCTGTTTCCTGGTCCGGCATGCCTGAGCCGCGGAGCTGAGGAACCCTGGTCATTATGATTACTATCCGGTCGTTCACGCTTATCCCGGCGAAGTCGTTATACTTATCCTCGCTGTTCAAATAGCCGTACCCGCCGAAGACAACCTCTCCGCTCAGGCTGACGTTATCATTTGGAGGCATAAGCGGCATCACTTCCGACCTGTGCAGGATGTTGCCGGTTGTGTCTTTAACTATGATTTCTGAGCCTCCCGGGACGGGAGTGATCCTTAAGTAATCAAGGGTCTGGCGGAGCCCGTCGTGACCCGGAAGCGGACTGAGGCCTGTTTTGAGGGCAGCGGCACTGATGTAATCAGCTGCAGCATTGTTGCCTACACTGCCGGTTCTCCTCCCCTCAAGACTGTCGGAGGAGAGGTATTTCATGTGCATCTCTGAGACCTCCCTGGTAATAACCCTGAGAGCTTTCTCCTGTGAAAATGCCGGGATAGCCGCAATCAGTGCGGCTGCTACGAACAGAGGTTTAAACTTCATCTTCCTTATCAAAATAAATAGCAAAGGTAAAAAAAGTTCATTCCGGTATCACCGTGAGAATGACTATTTCAGGTGGCATGAAGAGCCTGAGGGCCATGCCTGAGGTACCAAGTCCGGTGGTCACGTAGAGATGGCTGTTGCCGAACCTGTAGTGTCCTTTCCACCGCTCATGGTAACGAGCGGCGGGAGAACTGCCTCCTCCCGGCATGCCGGCCTGCATGCCATGCGTGTGACCGGAGAGTGTGATCTGAGGCATCCTGCCGTTTACCGCTGTAAGGAGCCATCCCGCGGGATCATGAAGCAGCATGACCGTGAAGAGGCTGTCGGGGATCTGACCCATCACCTTCTCAAAGTCGCCGTAACTCATGTCAAGACGGTGTCCATGGGTGACAACGCCCGCAACAGCTATATCAACGTCGTTATATCTTGTTATCACAACAGTGTCTGAGAGAAGTTGATACCCCGATGCCGCAATTTCAGACGCCAGCTTCTCACTGTTTTCAGCGCCGTAACTCTCATCATAGTCCGGATGGTATGTCCCATCGTCGTGGTTGCCGGCAACTGCGAAGGCGCTGCTGCCATTACCTGCTTTACGAAGGATAGTGTCACTGCTGCCATACTCCTGCCACCCGAAGGTAATGAAATCGCCCGTGTTCACCAGGAGGTCCGGTTCCTCAGAGGCAACCATGGCCATGACCCCTTCGAGCCTGTCATAGTGCCGGTGCCATGATGAGAGATGGAGATCGCCTATCACCACTATCTTCATGCCACTGAGGGCAGGGTCCAGGTCTTTTACCGGGACCTCATCCCTGACTATCCTCACATCAAACCTCTGCCTGAAGTAACCGTCAGCAAAGATGATCACAACCAGCAGGAAGAGAGTTATGTTAACTATGCCGGCTGCCTTTAGCTTACGGTTCAACAACCTGCCCGGAACCCAGGTAAGGAGGACCATGATGAGATACAGTGACCCGGCTGTAATATTAAGCGCTGTAATTGCCCCGAAAACAATTTGTCTGTAGGCGTTGACTGGCTCAGCAAATTCTCCCCTATAGGCCGCTATCGTGATGACAAGGTAAATGAGAGCCGCAGTAAGAGTTGCCTTTACAACAAGCACAATGGTCCTGAGCACCATGTTGCGCTTTTTGAGGTCGGTTAATAGCGCGTACCAGAGCCATATGTCTGCCAGCAGGGGGATTAAGAAAAAAAGCATCCTTTCTGTTTGGGACAAATTTATTAAATAAACAACGGACTGTGCACATTGTTATCGTTTGAGTTATTTTTACTGTATGGTGAAAGTTGAACAGATCACTACGGACATGGAGCCCGGAAAGATCACATATGTGGTTATTGCGGCCAGGCATAAAGGCGGATGGCTGTTTGTCAGGCACCGCAGAAGGGGAGGCTATGAGCTGCCTGCCGGCCATCCCGAACCGGGAGAAGATACCATTGATGCGGCGGTGAGAGAGCTGATGGAGGAGACGGGTGCATGCGGGTTTGTAATCCAGCCGGTGACATACTATTCCGTTGATAGCTCTGCGGGCATACGGTACGGCAGGCTTTTTTATGCCGAGGTTGATGAACTGGGCGCTATTAGTGACACGTCAGAGATTGAGTCTGTGAAGATTTTCAGGCGATTGCCGCAAGATCTCTCGCTGCCCGAGGTGATGACGTTCCTTTTCAGGGTTGCAAGGCAACATACTGCCGGCGGGGTCTGAAGGCCTCAGTCTTCAGTCCTCAGTCTTCAGTCTTCAGTCTTCAGTCTCCAGTCATCAGTGAATCAGATATTTAGTGACTGTGGACTGTGGACTGCCGACTGATTGTGACTGCCGACTGATTGTGACTGCCGACTGTGGACTGCCGACTGCCGACTGATTTAGATGTAA
>JBHEOU010000066.1:3917-8649 GCA_046260645.1 Bacteroidales bacterium
TCCTCTATCGCCTACTGCCTCTGTTCATATATAATCTATGCTGACCAGCTTCAGCCACTTGTCCTCGAGGATGCGGGCAATGCGCTTGACAACCGTGCGGCGTATCTCCAGATCGATCGGCAGTGTCGGATCCTGGTGTGCTACATTGATGCGCGTCCCTACAAGGAAATTGATCTCATCGCTCTCCATGATCAGCCTGACGATCTTGTCGGCCGGCCCCTTGCCAAGCTTCACACTGTTCTTATAGCCCTTCAGCAGTTCATTGACCTTCTGCAGTGTGAGGATACCCTCGGTGACCAGATCGACCCCTTCCATGAAGCTCTCCGGAGGCAGGTCGGGGTCTTCGAAGATCAGCTCGTCAACTATCTTCCGGTTTAGTTCACGTGCCACAATGTCTGCCGTGGTGCCGCCGCAGAGAATCACCTTGCCGTTATAACCGGTGACCCTGCCGGCCAGTTCCTTGTCCTTCTCCTCGTCATATGGCGGTCCTGAGCAGATCAGCAGCTTGCGCGGCTCCCTGAAATAAAGAATAGCGCATGAGATGTCATCACTGGCCTCAAAACTATCATGCTTATAGGCCATGGTCACTATCTTCCCGGCCAGGGTGGATGCTGAGATGGAGGGCTCACTGGCTACCAGTGACACGGCATACTGCTGCACGTTATCACGCTCCCATCCCAGGGGCCAGGCGCTGCTCCCCATGCCGCTCTGCGACACACCGTCAGAGAGGAGTATTATCCGGTCTTCCTTGGCGGGAAAGAAGGTGCATTTTCGGAGCCGTTTGCCGGCATTCCGGCCCTTGTCAAGAATCACATCCTTCCAGTCGGGCTCGAAGGGCTGGCTTCCTCTGAGTATGATGCAGCGGGGGTTGTCATATTCGAGGATGTTGGCACGACCGTCGCTCTCAATATCCACTATTGAAAAGGTGGCATAGCTGATCTTCCGTTCAGAGCAGATGGGAAGAGTGTTCATGATAATCTCGGCGATGCGGTCAGGCTCCTTGTGCTCACGTGTGAAGTTGAGTGACATCGTGGAGGTGAGGGTAGCCAGGATATTGGCCTTGACACCGTGTCCCATGCCATCGGAGAGGACAGTGATGATCCGGTTCTCCTCACGCACGTTCTCCGAGAGGAAAACATCGCCGCAGATACGCTCACCGTGGTGGTTGCGCTGCTGGCTGTTGACCTCAATGAAGAACTCCCTCTCCATGCCTGTCGTCTGACTATTTTCCGGGCTCATTCTTTTTCTGACGAAACGATTCGACAATGGAATTAAGCATCTTCTCGGTGTCGGAAGCGCCCTCACCAAGAAGGAACCCGATCTTCTGCACCATATCCAGGTTCTTGTCGATGACGTCAGAGACCCGGGTGATCACCTCCTCGCGCTGCACCTCCGGCGAGAAAAGGTCACGGATGACAGCGCCGGCTATCCTGTTCTGCCTGATGGGGAATATCGAGACGTTGAACATGCGGTCTTCGAGCTGCACGTCGCGACTGATGACCGACTCATTTTCGCGGAGCACGAACGAGAAGATATTATACACGGTGAAGGGCAGAAGGGTCTTGAGATCAGCTCCCTTGAGGCCCGGGATGATCTCAGCAATTGCCTTTGCATCTTCGCCAATGATTTCAAGGAACCGTTCGTTGGAGTGCAGGATCTTCAGTTCGTTGTCAACAATTACCACCCCGTTGGGTAGCTTGTTGAGCATGCTGTTCATCGTCTCGGAGGCATCCTGTGCCGCATCCTTCTCCTTCATGGCCTGCTCCTCCGACTCCTTGAGAGCCTTTTTTGTCTCCGAGAGCTTCTTGTTGGTCTGGCGCAGGGTCTCGATATACTCCTGCTTGTTCCGCAGGTTATGGGTGTGGCACATCTCCGGCACCGCAAGTCCCTTTGCCACCGTGATGGCGAAGTCGCGGCACGAGCCGTAGCCGCAGGCATTGCAGTTGATCTCTTCCGAGCTCCTCTCCTTGCCTATTATCTTCATGACCTCGTTGACAGCTTCCGGAGAGGGCTCGGGAATGCGCTGGTCATTGGGCATGAATGTGCGCGTCAGGTCCAGTGATGACCACCGGTCCAGGTTCTTCTGCCACTGTTTCTTGTCGAGAGCCTCAACACGCTTCTCTGCGTACTGCTTGACGAGCGACCGTCTCCTGAAGCGTTCATCGTGCCTTATCATGCCCGGCCCCAGCATGCAGCCGGGGCAAAAGAAGAGGTTGAAGTGATGCCTTATGGTGTCAATATGATGGTCGAAATCGTTGATGGCCTCCTTCACGTCTTCAGCGCCGGAGGCAGTGATTACATGACTTGATACCAGGTCGCGCTTGATACCGGCAGCCTGCAGTATGCCGGCAGGGTAGGGGTAAAGGGCTCCCCAGTTGCCGAAGGGAGGATCAAACCCGGCCATCTTCACGGTTTTTTCCTGTATCTCGTTCTCTACGAAGAGCTGGCGGATCTCAATGAAAGTCAGTACAGCCTCAACAAGTTTTTTGCCGTTGTAGAGCTCAGCCTCTGCCTTGATGTCGATGCACGGACCAATGAAGACGTTGGCGACATCTTCACCGTAGAGGTCGCGGGTGACCATGGCAGAGGCCACCATGGGCGAAACCAGCGGCGCAAGATTGGGCACAAGGTGTGGATGGTACTTCTCAATCATCTCAACTATTGCCGGACAGTTGGAGGTGATGTAATACTTGCCGCTCGACTCCTCAAAGAGCTTCTTGTAGGCATAGGCGACAAGATCAACGCCGAAGGAGACCTCATGTACATAGGTGAAGCCAAGCTTACGTATCATGCCAACGAACTTGCGGTAGTCGGTGATGTCATCAAACTCCGAGGCTATGCTGGGAGCTATGAGCGCAGCGGTCTTGCGGCCCGAGGCAAGCAGTTCCCTCACCTGCCTCCTCGAATCCTTGAACTCGATGGCTTTCGGGGAGCATGAGAGATAACAGAGACCGCACCCGATACACCTGTCGGCTATGATCACGGGGTGCCTCCTCTCAGGCCTGACCTCGATGGCATTCACAGGGCAAACCCTGACACAGGAATAAGAGTTGCGGCACTTATCCTCATTTATGTAAATAACCTGATCGGGAATGTTCATAATCAATGCATTAAGTTCGGATCCCGGATCATAACAGCTCCTTCCCGAGGATCTTTTCTATATCCTGTATACCTATCTGTGCAAACATCTTTCCGTTGATAATAATAAAGGGTCCCTCGCTGCATCGGTTCATACAACGGGCTCCACGCAACATTACCTTGTCATCGAGGTGATTCTTCCTCAGATAATCTCTCAGAACCTGCACTACCTCCCTGTTACCTCTTGAGAAACAGGAACTACCAAGGCATATTTCAATTTCGTACGATTGTCCCAACAGCCCTTTTTTATATCTTATTCACTCAAAAGTACAACAAATTTCATTCGCTCCCGAAAAACTCCACTCAATTTCAAGGTTTAGTTGTTAATTAAATAACAATGTTTATGAAATAACAATAAAATATGTAATTTTGTCTGGGTATCGCCGGCCTACAATACTTTAACCGCTACGCGGTATGAAATGGTTTATAACTTTGGCCTACAATACTTTAACCGCTACGCGGTATAGATCACTTTTACAATGAGCATGATAGATGAAATTCTGAGTCATTACAGGGAGGGGAGCCACGAAAGCCTCATACCCATCCTGCAGGATGTGCAGCAGGCAGAGGGCTATCTGTCTGAAAATGCAATAGTTCGCATAGGCAGCTTCCTTCACATGTCCACTACAAAGATTTTCGGACTGGCAACGTTCTACGATCGTTTCAGATTTTTCCCGGCCGGAAAAGTCCACATGAGGATATGCAATGGAACCACTTGCTTCATCAACGGTTCAACACCGGTCATAGCAGCAGTCCGCGATGCCATGGGTATTGAACCCGGGCAAACGACACGTGACGGCAGGTTCAGCTGTGAACTGACGGCTTGCATGGGCGGATGCAATGAGGGCCCCGTAATATGTATCGGTGAGGCGTACCATACACATGTACGGCCGGAGGATATCCCTGACATGATTACAAAACTCAAATCACTGGCTGACCTGAAATGAAAGAGAAGAGAGAAGGTGATACCAGGGAATTTCTGGTCAGGGAGGTTTTGATGCACGGTTCCGACACCCTGCCGGCCGCCAGCGAAAAACGGCTCGCTGAAATACGACGCGATAAGCCCTCGGAGCCTGTCATCTATGTGGCATCTGGCTCAGCCGCACTGATAGCGGGAAGCGCCAAAACCGCCGCGGCAGCGGAACTGTATCTGAACGAAATGGGGATCAGGGGGCTGGTGGTGATGACCGGCTGCCATGGGCCGGCTGCCTTCGAACCTATGGTATGTGTCCATCTGCCGGGGAAAAACAAACTGATATTCAGGAATATAACCGAGGATAAGATTGAACCGCTACTTAATGGTGTTTTCCATAACGACATGCCTGAGGAAGATATGGTGGCTCAGACCGGATCAACTGGTTTCGAAGCCTGGCATGAGATCCCGTTCATGGATGAGCTTCCCTTCTTCCGGCTTCAGAAGAGAGTTGTACTAAGTAACTGTGGATTTTATGACCCCGAAAGCATAGAGGAATACATAGCCCGCGGTGGCTACAGGTCCTTCCTTAAGACAATACGCCACTACACCCACGAAGAGGTATGTGACATCATTGAGAGAAGCGGCCTTCGCGGTCGGAGCGGCGGCGGGTTCATGACC